>JAYSUY010000377.1:0-5018 GCA_043718855.1 Saprospiraceae bacterium
AACGTTTAACTCTTTTTGTTTTAAATAACATCGCCTGAAACAGTTTTTTACTGTAAACCTATTTCAGGACAAGACATTGGTCGCACACTAATCACCAGTCAACCAATCACCAGTCCACCAATCACCAGTTAGAAATTTCATGGCAAAAAGCCCGGACGATATGAGTCGTCCGGGCTTTTGTTGTTTCAAAACCCCGCTTAACACTGACTTCATACAGACTTAAACCAAACTTAACCCAATCAATTCTGCCTCCGGCATAGGTTGACAGACCTTTGCGGAGCATACCATTTCCATTCAAATTTTTTCCTGTAATGAAAAAAACACTCCTACTGTTCGCGCTCTTCTTGAGCGTGTGCGCGAGCGTCATGGCTCAGGTCGTCGTGTCTGGTGACATCAGCACCAACACGACATGGACCAAAAACAACACCTACCTGCTCACTGGATTCGTCTATGTGACCAACGGCGCGGTGCTCACCATTGAGCCGGGCACGGTCATCAAAGGCGACAAAAACTCCAAGGGCGCACTCATCGTCACCCGTGGAGCGCAACTCCAGGCGAACGGCACCCCGACAGCGCCGATCGTGTTCACCAGCAACGAACTGGTGCCGAGCTACGGCGACTGGGGCGGCTTGATCATCTTGGGCTACGCTCCCACGAACAACGTGTACAATGGTACCCCTTGCCTTGGCCTCATCGAAGGCGGCGTTGACCCGGTGAAGGGCCTCTACGGCAGCGGCGACCAGCCCGGTGGCTGCGGCAAAGCCGACGACAACTCTGGTACCTTGCGCTATGTGCGGGTAGAATACCCCGGCATCGCTTTCCAGCCGAATAACGAGGTCAACGGCATCACTTTCGGTGGTGTGGGCAACAAGACGACGGTAGAATATGTACAAGTCTCTTACTCCGGCGACGACTCGTTTGAGTGGTTTGGCGGCACGGTGAACGGCAAATACCTGATCGCTTATCGCGGTCTGGACGACGATTTCGACACGGACTTTGGTTTCAACGGAAACATCCAGTTCGCCCTTTCGGTACGCGACCCACAGGTGGCTGACGTGAGCGGCTCGAACGGCTGGGAAAGCGACAACAACGCAACGGGTACGGGCGCTACGCCTAAAACCCGCCCGACATTCTCCAATGTGACGGTCGTCGGGGTTGGTACCCCAACCTTCAATGCCAACTACAAGCGCGGTGCGCACCTGCGCCGCAATACTGAGCATGGCATTTACAACTCGCTTACGGTAGGCAACTACCCAGACGCTGGCCTGCTGATAGACGGCGATTCGGCTGTAGCCAATGCCACCAACGGCAAACTCGTGGTGCGCAACTCATTCATCTACGGCTCGGCTACTCCCCTGAAAACCAACATCGCAGCGTTCAACATCGCTGCTTGGGCCGTTGGCAAGAACATCACGGCTTCATTGAACTCCGCTGACGCACAATTGGTGGACCCATTCAACATCGATCAGCCCAACCCACGCCCCCTGGCCGGTTCGCCTGTGCTCAATGGTGCTAACTTTACCAGCGACGACCGCATCAAAAATACGTTTTTCACCCCGGTCGGTTACGCTGGTGCATTCGGCCCTTCGGGCGACTGGACCTGCCCGTGGGCGGCTTGGGCCAAGCCCGGTTGCATCCCCAACCAGGAAGTGATCGTGAGCGGCGACATCACCACCGACACGAAGTGGACCTCTAACAACACCTACATCCTGCAAGGCTTCGTGTATGTGAACAACTGCGCGAAACTGACCATCGAGCCAGGCACTGTCATCAAAGGCGACAAAGGCTCGAAAGGCGCGCTCATCGTCACGCGTTGCGCACAGATCATCGCTGACGGCACGCCCGACAAGCCCATCGTGTTCACCAGCGCAGAAGCCACGCCGAGCTACGGCGACTGGGGCGGCCTGATCCTCTTGGGCTACGCGCCCACCAACAACGTGTACAACGGCACTCCTTGCCTCGGTTTGATCGAAGGTGGCGTTGACCCTGTGAAGGGCCTCTACGGCAGCGGCGACCAGCCGGGCGGCTGTGGCAAAGCCGACGACAACTCTGGTGTGCTGCGCTATGTGCGGGTGGAATATCCCGGCATCGCGTTCCAGCCGAACAACGAAGTCAACGGCATCACCTTCGGTGGCGTGGGCAACAAAACGCTCGTGGACTATGTGCAGGTTTCTTACTCCGGCGACGACTCTTACGAGTGGTTTGGCGGTACGGTAAACGCCCGTCACTTGGTGGCTTATCGCGGTCTGGACGACGACTTTGACACCGACTTTGGCTACAGCGGCAACATCCAGTTCGCTTACTCCGTGCGCGACCCACAAGTGGCCGACGTAAGCGGCTCCAACGGCTGGGAAAGCGACAACAATGCTACAGGTACGGGCGCTACGCCCAAAACCAAAGCGACGTTCTCCAACGTGACCGTGGTAGGCCCGCCTGCTGGCCCGGCCAATGCCAACTACAAGCGCGGTGCACACTTGCGCCGCAACTCTGCACAAGGCATTTACAACTCGGTGACGGTAGGCAACTACCCCGATGCTGGCTTGCTGATCGACGGCGACTCTTGCACCAACAACGCTACCAACGGCAGCCTCGTGGTGCGCAACTCGTTCATCTACGGCTCCCCTACTCCGCTGAAAACCAACATTGCAGCGTTCAACATCGCTACTTGGGCTTCCGACAAAAACATCACGACTTCGACCAACTCCGCTGATGCCAAGTTGACCGATCCGTTCAACTTGAACCTGCCCAACGCCCGCCCAGTGGCTGGCTCGCCTGTGCTAAATGCATCCAACTTCACGGTGGATGCTCGCATCAAAGACGCGTTTTTCACCCCGGTGAGCTACGCAGGCGCTTTCGGCGCATCTGACGACTGGACTTGCCCGTGGACGAAATTCCCGACCGCAGGCTGCTTGCCACCTGTTGCTCCAACCGTTGTGACCGTTTCGACCGACATCACCACCGACACCAAGTGGACGGCTGACAAAACCTACATCCTGCAAGGTTTCATCTACGTCACCAACTGCGCAAAACTGACCATCGAACCCGGCACGGTCATCAAAGGCGACAAGGGCACGAAAGGCGCGCTCATCATCACGCGCTGCGCACAGATCATCGCTGACGGCACACCGACCAAGCCCATCGTGTTCACCAGCGGAGAAACCACCCCGAGCTACGGCGACTGGGGCGGACTCATCCTCTTGGGCTACGCACCCACCAACAACGTGTACAACGGCACCCCTTGCCTTGGTCTCATCGAAGGTGGCGTTGACCCTGTCAAGGGCCTTTATGGCAGCGGCGACCAGCCCGGTGGCTGCGGCAAAGCAGACGACAACTCTGGCGTATTGCGCTATGTGCGGGTGGAATATCCCGGCATCGCATTCCAGCCGAACAACGAAGTCAACGGTATCACCTTCGGTGGCGTGGGCAACAAGACGCTCGTGGACTATGTGCAGGTTTCTTACTCTGGCGACGACTCTTACGAGTGGTTTGGCGGCACGGTAAATGCCAGCCACTTGATCGCTTACCGGGGCTTGGACGACGATTTTGATACTGACTTCGGCTACAGCGGCAACATCCAGTTCGCCTTCAGCGTACGCGACCCACAGGTGGCTGACGTAAGCGGCTCCAACGGCTGGGAAAGCGACAACAACGCTACAGGTACGGGCGCTACGCCCAAAACCAAAGCCACCTTCTCCAACGTGACCGTGGTAGGCCCGCCCGTTGGCCCGGCCAATGCCAACTATAAGCGCGGTGCGCACTTGCGCCGCAACTCTGCACAAGGCATTTACAACTCGGTGACGGTAGGCAACTACCCCGATGCTGGCTTGCTGATCGATGGCGACTCTTGCGCCAACAACGCCACCAACGGCAGCCTCGTGGTGCGCAACTCGTTCATCTACGGTTCGCCTACTCCCTTGAAAACCAACATTGCAGCGTTCAACATCGCTACTTGGGCTTCCGACAAGAACATCACGACTTCGACCAACTCGGCTGATGCCAAGTTGACCGATCCGTTCAACTTGAACCAGCCGAACGCCCGCCCAGTGAGCGGCTCACCACTGCTCGGTGCAGCCAACTTCACCATCGATACCCGCATCAAGAACGCATTCTTCGTACCCGTGAGCTACGCAGGTGCTTTCAGTTTCGGCGACGACTGGACTTGCCCCTGGTCCAAGTTCCCAACTCCTGGCTGCTTGCCAGCGGTTACCCCGACAGAAAAAATCGTATCGAGCGACATCACCACGGACACAAAGTGGACGGCTGACAACACCTACACGCTGCAAGGTTTCATCTACGTCACCAACTGCGCGAAACTGACCATCGAGCCAGGTACCATCATCAAAGGTGACAAAGGCTCGAAGGGTGCGCTCATCGTGACGCGCTGCGCACAGATCATCGCTGACGGTACGAAGGACAAACCCATCGTGTTCACCAGCGCAGAAACAGCACCGAGCTACGGCGACTGGGGCGGTCTCATCCTCTTGGGCTATGCTCCTACGAACAACGTGTACAGTGGTACCTCTTGCCTCGGTTTGATCGAAGGTGGCATTGACCCTGTGAAAGGCCTCTATGGCAGCGGCGACCAGCCGGGCGGCTGCGGCAAAGCAGACGACAACTCAGGTATCCTGCGCTATGTGCGGGTGGAATACCCCGGTATCGCTTTCCAACCCAACAATGAGGTCAACGGCATCACCTTCGGTGGCGTGGGCAACAAGACGATCGTGGACTATGTGCAAGTTTCCTACTCTGGCGACGACTCTTTTGAGTGGTTTGGCGGCACGGTGAACTGCAAGCACTTGATCGCTTATCGCGGTCTCGACGACGATTTTGACACTGATTTCGGTTACAGCGGCGACATCCAGTACGCCCTCGGCATCCGCGACCCGCTGGTGGCCGACGTGAGCGGCTCCAACGGTTTTGAAAGCGACAACAACGCTACGGGTACGGGCGCTAAGCCCAAAACGAAGCCCACGTTCTCCAACGTGACCATCTTAGGCCCAGGCGTGGCTGCGCCCAAC
>JAYSUY010000378.1:0-1854 GCA_043718855.1 Saprospiraceae bacterium
TGATGTCTTGCGTGGGGTACATTTTTCCAGTCACCAACTTGACCTGTGGGGGCGTTTTGGTGTAAGCCTCGGCGATTTTTTCCCCGATGATGTTCAACTCGAAAGTGTCTTCCTCAATGTAGTCCCAGTCGTGGTACTCGCGGCGAAGGAGGAAATAGGCGGCTTGATCGCGGGGGTCAATGGTGGCTGCCACGAAGTCGTCGGGACGGTCCCACTGCTCATACTGGTCGGTGGTGTTGACAAGCAGCGTTGCCGGGAATGTGATCTCGAAAGCACCATGCCGAGGCCGGAACGGAGTCGCCACAGGCTGGGCTACGGGCGCGGTCTGCTGCACTCGCGCGCTGCTGAGAAAGCGGCTGGCCTCCTCGCCGAGCGCATACTCGCCGGTGCCGCCGATGAGGAACACGAGTACGTCGAAGGGTGTGATCATGATTTTGTAGCGCAGGATGTCGCCCCGGCGGGTGCGGGTGGTGACCTCGTGACCGGGGAAAGTGCCTTCGAGTCGTTTGCGCTCTTGGATTTTGCCGGGTACCCGCTCGTACAACAAACTATCGATGCGTTTCACGATGTGATCTTGACTCTGGCCGGTCCAAAATCCGTTGGTTTTCACCTGATACACCGCGTAGTACGCACCATTGCTCATGTCGGCGTACAGGTTTTGGGAAAAACCGGCAGCCTCTACCGTAGGGTAAAATTTACCGGGCGCATCGGCTGCCCAACTCGAATCGGCTGCCCACTGGGCACTCATTTTCACGGGGTAGCGCAGTTTTTCGATGCTTTCTTTTTCCTTCGGGTCGGCCACTACGTTGAATTTTACGGGCCGCATGGTGTAGCCTTTTTTACGCAGCAACTGGATCACGCCCATCTCGTCGCCCGGCAGGTGAGCGGCCCCTACTGCGGCGAAGATGTGCTCGCCCCGGCGCATGATGGAGTCGATGCCGTCGGCCATCACTACGTTGCGTTCATCCAACATCCAGCGGCGGTAGTGCTTGCCGGGGGTCATCACGCGGTCGAAGGAGTCGAGCAGGCTGAGGTCTTGGTCGCGGTAGGCACCCTCGAAGTCGTCGCGGCTGACGTAGCCTCGGTTGTAGCGTTCTTCTTCTGCTGCTTTGCCGTCGTCGGGCGGGAGGCCTGCGCGGGTGACGGCTTCGTAACTGCCATCAATGGTTTCGAGGCCGATGACTTTTTTGCCGAGTTTTTTGCCGGCCTGATGGATGAAGAGATCGAGGTAGGTATTTTCCTCATAATCAGCGCGGTACTCCTCAGAGCGGTACAGAAACTCGTTGCTCAGGTAGGGCTTGTAGGAGAGCATGGCACCCAGCACGTCGTTGCTGGGGGTTTCAAACTGAAAGGCGCCATCATACAGGTTGAAGCCTCCGCGCCGGTTGCTGTAGTAGCCCCCCGACTCCACACCGCCGCGCGACTCGGAGAGTTCGTCCTGAAATTTCTGCCAGTTGTCGCAGTCGGTTTCGAGGGCCACTACGTCCACGCTGCGGAGGGCTACAAAAAACGAATCGCTGAGGTTGAAAGCCAATTTTTCGGACACGTGCATGGTGCCGTAGAGGTAACTGGGGCGGTCTGCGCCGTTGCCGGAAATTTCCCAGAGGAGGCCCTTCATTTTTTCCATCTTGATGGGCTTGTCCTGTTTTTTGCCGTCGGGGGCGACGGTCTGGGTAGGCGTTTGAGCAAAAACAGCGGCAGAAAAAGCAAACGCGAACAAGGAAACGATTGTGCGAAGCATAGGTGAGGGGGAGGTAAAACCCGCATTTGTCGAGACTAAGGCGGGTAAAGGTGAGAAGGTGAGCGGGGTGAGAAGGTGAGAGGGGCGAGACGTGAGGCAGCAGGACTTACGCG
>JAYSUY010000379.1:0-1851 GCA_043718855.1 Saprospiraceae bacterium
CGTCGTGTCATTCAGAGCGTAGCGAAGAATCTGAGGGCGTAGCCCGAAGCAAAAGCATCAAACTGTAGCCTCAGATTCTTCGCTACGCTCTGAATGACACGAAGTAGCGTGCAGAAGTCTAATGGCGAAACTACTCCGTTACCGCCAGCCGCTTCAAAATCACGCCCTTTTCATTCTGCAAACTGACGATGTATAGGCCGGTGCTTAGGTTGCTGGTCGGTATCTCTAACCGGTTTTCGCCCGGCGCGATGTTCAGGATTTGGCGGAAACACTGGCGGCCAGCAGCGTCCGTGAGTGTCAGCAGCGCGTCCATGTATTCCTCGGTGCTGAGTGTTAGCGTGGCAGGTAGACCTGCGGCCACCGGGTTGGGCGAGAGTTCGCTTGACAAGGTGCGCTCTAAATCATTGGTAGCCAATAGGTTTTGCGTTTTAAATACGCCCCTCTGCACCACTTGACCCGTAGCGCACAAGTCCCAACCGCTGTAGGCCCGCACCCGCCAGTACATCAGGCGGTTGTTGGGCAGCGGCTTTGTTACGGCGACTTTGGTCTCGTTGATCACGGTGCTGGTGAATAACAAAGCCCCAAAATTGGATACGAATGACAACTCGACGGAGTAAATCGTGGCATTTTCCACGGGCTTCCATTCCAGCGTCACGTTGTTGTACTGCACGAGTACGGAGTCTATCGGGCTGGATAATTGAACAGAAAAGTTAGCGGGGAGGTCTTCTTGCACCGGCTCGGTGAGGCGGTAGTCGGCGTGTTCGTCATCGTAGTTGGCCCGCATGGCTTCTATCTGCTCAGGGGTAAAACGCGAGGCGCAGGCATCCAGCGAGTAGCCCATGTACAGGGTCGCATCAGATCGGAATTGCACCCCGTTGGGATCTTTCTGAACCACAGGACTCCGAAAGTCGCTGTTGCAGCCCCAACGGTAGGTGAGGTAGTCTGGCTCCGTATCGCAGAAACCGTCGCTTGCTGTGTAGCAGTTCGAGCCGTCGGTTTTTTCTACCTCAGTGCCATTGATGAACTGGGGCGCAGGCTTTGAAGGGTCCAGCGAGGCACCTTCCCAACCCACGAAGGGGTGTGGCAGTGAGAAAAAGTGGCCCGCCTCGTGCGACCAAGTGGTGTTGCCTGAACCAGAGCAGCCGCGTCCCAGCACGATGGCATCCAGCCAGTAGTAGCCGCAGGCCCCAGCAGGGTCCGACACGAGGTAAGCGTTCATGCGGCCCGGCAGGTTGTTGGTCGTGATCAGATCGGCACCGCCGCTCCAGTCGTGGTTGTTCCACTCACTGTTGAGGTGGTAGCGGATCGGGTCGTCGGGCATCAGGAAAAAGCGCATCCGGGCCGGCACGAACCGTTCGTTCATTTCGCACACCGCCTGTATGGCTTGTCGAGCATCCAAGATTGTAGCATTGGAAGCCCCCACGATGTGCAGGGTCATCGGCACATACAGCCAAGCCGTGTCGCTGCCGCGCGATTGCACCCACTCGTTGCGGTGCTGCTGAAATTCAGTCAGCCAAGGCGATTTGCCTCGGTAACCGCAGGGATTTTGACTAAAAACAAGGGTGGTGGAAAAAACAAGTGCCGCGACAGCGGCGAGGGTACGAAAATGCATGGACACAGGCAGGTTTTGAATTGCCCGACAAAGGTCTTTGTTTTTGGGAAAAAATATTTGGCGAGAGCGAAACGGTCGCAAAGCGACAAAAGCCACTCACTTGCGGCCCAATTTGGTGATGGGTGAAGTGGTGACCGGTGACTAGTGTCGCATCCGGCAGGTGACGCACGAGTAAGCGGCCACATTTTCTGCCCCATTTCGTTCTTCGTCGGTTAAAATGTCCCGCATTGCGCCCTCCT
>JAYSUY010000380.1:0-14960 GCA_043718855.1 Saprospiraceae bacterium
AACCCCCCCCCCCACACTGGACTGGATAACCTCGATTTTGCCCGCATCGCCGAGGCCGCCCGCAACAAACTGCTGCTCTGGGGCATGGGCGAAGCACAGTTGCAGGAACTCGAACAGTCTGGCACGCCCAAAAACACGGTGACGTTCCACAGCCGCTACGCCGGTTACGTCATGGAAGCCCCGCCCGCCGAAGGCAGTTATGTAGCACCCGGCTCGACCGTGCTGAAACTCGCCGACCTGCGCACCCTTTGGGCCGAAGCGCAACTCTATGTCAGCGATTTGCCCTTTCTCGCCCAAACCCGCGAGGCATCGGTTGCACTGCCGTATTTCCCCGGAAGAATCCTCGGCGGCAAGGTCAGTTTTGTCAATCCCAACCTCGAAGCCTCTTCAAAAATCGTGCTGGCCCGTGTGGAAATTTCCAATCCCAAAGGCGAATACCAACCGGGCATGCAGGTTTGGATTACACTAAAAAGCAAAACCCGCCAGGCCATCGCCGTGCCGACCAACGCGCTCATCCGCGACAGTCGCGGCATCTCGTTGTGGACAAAAAATGCTGACGGCGGCTTCGAAGGCCGCATGGTGCGCATCGGCATCGCCAACGAGGACTACACCGAGATCATCGAGGGGCTGCAAGCCGGCGAGACGGTCGTGGTGTCCGGGGCTTATCTGTTGCACAGCGAATTTGTGTTCAAAAGAGGAACCGACCCGATGGCCGCGCACAAGATGTGAAAGAGCATTCCTGCTTGGGTAAGAATCCTGACTCCTTAAAAAAATGGGTTCATGTTTCGGAACATGAACCCATTTTCGGTCACTGCTGAGCGGGTGTTTAGCGATAGATGTCCTCGAAGTATCCTTTCACAACGCAATAACGAATGACGACAATGACGAATGACGACAGTTCAATGCGCTGGCTCGAAGTATTCCTTCACAAAGGCGTGCATCTGGTGTTCCGTCATTTTGTCTGCTGGCTTCACCTCCACCTCTATCGCGTCAAAATGGTGGTCTTCTTTCAGCAGGTTCGCCAATTCGCTCTTGGCATTTGTAGGTCCAAAAAGAACCACTTTTTCATAGTTTTTAATCACGTCGCCTATCCGCTGGTAATAACTCGATTGTTGTTGCTGCTCTTTGTTGTGCATCATGTTCTCACTCTTGGAGAGCGTTTGCTCTCGCACCTGATGCGTGAATGTGGAGTCAATGGTTTCAGTGATGATGGTATCGTTGGCCAAGGTCATGGCGTGCGCGCTGGAGTTGTCCATCCAAATGCCCAATAGTCGTACTTTTTTCATTTTTTTTGTATTTAATTACAGCACAATAGCCGCCCTAAAACACAAAAAAAACGCGAAGGTTGTAGCCCGCCACATAGCGGAGACATCGTTTAAAACAACAACACTATGGAACACCACCACCACACCGCCGCCCCAAAACTGCCGCCCCAAGACCACTCCAAACACGCCACCCACACCATGCCCGACGGCACAGTGATGCAAGGCCCGATGCCCGGCGGCAGCCATGCCGGGCACGGCAGCGGCCACGACCACTCCGCCATGATTGCCGATTTTCTGCGGCGGTTCTGGATTTGCTTGGCGCTCACCGTGCCGGTGGTCGCCATTTCGCCCATGTTTCAAATGGCCGTCGGGTACAGTTTCGACTTTCCGGGGCGCGACTGGGTATCGGTCGTGCTCGGCTCCATCATTTATTTTTATGGCGGCTGGCCGTTCCTGACCGGGCTTTGGGACGAAGTGCGCCGCCGCCAGCCGGGCATGATGACCCTCATCGGCGTAGCCATCACGGTGGCTTTTTTGTACAGCACCGCCGTGGTGTTCAGGCTGGTGGAAGGCATGGACTTTTACTGGGAACTCGCCACGCTCATCGTCATCATGCTGCTAGGGCATTGGCTCGAAATGAAATCCGTCGCCGGAGCCTCGAAGGCGTTGGAACTGATTGTCAAGATGTTGCCCGCCGAGGCGCACATGTATCACGGCGAAATGCTCCACGATATGCGGGTGGACGAGTTGAAAATTGGCGACATCGTACTGGTAAAACCCGGCGAAAAAATCCCCGTGGACGGCACCGTGACCGACGGCAACAGCAGCGTGAACGAAAGCATGCTCACCGGCGAAAGCGTGCCAGTGCAAAAAACGACCGACGCGAAAGTCATCGCCGGGGCCATCAACGGCGAAGGCAGCCTGAAAATTCGAGTGGACAAATCGGGCCAAGACAGTTACCTCCAAAAAGTCATCACCCTTGTGCAGGAAGCCCAGGCTGCCAAATCGCAAACCCAGCACTTGGCCGACCGCGCCGCCAAGTGGCTGACCTTCATCGCGCTCGGTGTGGGCTTCGGTACGCTGGCCGTCTGGCTCGCCAAAGGTCAGACGCTGGCCTTCGCGCTCGAACGCATGGTGACAGTCATGGTCACCTCCTGCCCCCACGCACTGGGCGTGGCGATTCCGCTGGTGGTTGCCATTTCCACCGCTATGACCGCCCGGCGCGGCCTGCTCATCCGCAACCGCACGGCTTTTGAAAACGCGCGCCGCATCACGGCGATGGTTTTTGACAAAACCGGGACGCTCACGGAGGGCAAATTCGGCGTGTCGCGCATCGAGCCGCTCGCGGCAAATTTTGACCAAAACACCCTGCTCGCCACCGCCGCCGCGCTCGAACAGGAAAGCCAGCACCCCATCGCGCAGGGCGTGGTGGCCGCCGCCAAAGCCGCTAACCTGACCTTGCCGAAGGTGTCCAACTTCGCCTCCATCACGGGCAAAGGCATCACAGGCGAGGTGGGCGGCAAAAAAATCAGCGTCGTCAGCCCCGGCTATTTGAAAGAAAAGGGCATCCCGATTCCTGCTGAGGCCGCTGGCACCGCCGCCGAGACGGTGGTTTTTGTTTTGGAAAATGAAAAACTGGCTGGCTTCCTCGCGCTCTCCGACCGCATCCGGCCCGATGCCGCCGAGGCTGTGAAGCAGTTGAAAAGTCAGGGCATCAAAGTGTTCATGGCGACGGGCGACAACAACACCGTCGGCAAGGCCGTAGCCGAACAGCTGGGGCTGGACGGCTATTTCGCCGAAGTGCTGCCCCACCAAAAAGTCGAAATCGTGAAAGACCTGCAAGCCAAAGGCGAGTATGTCGCCATGACCGGCGACGGCGTGAACGACGCGCCCGCCCTCGCACAGGCTGACGTGGGCATAGCAGTCGGCAGCGGCACTGACGTGGCCGCCGAAACCGCCGACATCATCCTGACCGACAGCAAGCCTTCCGACGTACTGGGGCTGGTCAATTTTGGCAAAGCCACCTACCGAAAAATGGTGCAAAACCTCTGGTGGGCTACGGGCTACAACGTGGTCGCCATACCTTTGGCCGCCGGGGTGCTGTACCCACAGTTCGTGCTTAGCCCAGCTATGGGCGCAGTGCTGATGAGTGCGAGTACAGTGGTGGTGGCGATAAACGCCCAGCTCCTGAAAAAAGACCTTGCTGCATAAAATGAACGCGAAAGCAAAATACTACGTCCGCCGCACCCACCGCTTCCTCGGGGTCAGCATCGGCATACAATTCCTGCTCTGGACGCTCGGCGGCCTCTACTTTTCGTGGAGCGACATGGACGAGGTACACGGCGACTACGAAAAAATGCCGCCCGCCCTGCTCTCCACCAACGCCAGCGTGACCTTCCCCACAGCCGCGCTCGACAGTCTTCGCCGCACGGAACAAGCCGACAGCCTCGCAGACCTCCGGCTCATTTCCGTGCTGGGCAGGCCCACTTGGCAAATCACGTTTTTTGAAAAAGGCCACGAACACCACCACAAGAAGACCCGGCTGGCCGATGCCATGACGGGCCAGTTGCGTCTGCCGCTCAGCCAAGCCGAAGCCGTCGAAGTGGCCGAACAGCGCTACGCCGGAAAGGCCAAGCAGGAATCCGTAGAGTACCTGACCGAGGTGGGCGGCCACCACGAATACCGCGAAGACCCGCTGCCCGCCGTAGCCGTCACCTTCGATGATGCGCGGCACACCACCGTGTACGTCGCCACCGAACTCGGCACGGTGCAAAAATTCCGCAACCGCCCCTGGCGACAGTTCGACTTCCTCTGGATGCTGCACACGATGGACTATGCCGGGCGCGACAACATTTCCAACTGGCTGCTGCGGGCTTTCTCCATACTCGGCATGGTGACGGTAGCGAGCGGGTTCACGCTGTTTTTTGTCAGCAGGAAAAGAAAATGAAAGCCCAACAGCCCCGATAAATCTCTCCACCAGATTTACCTTCACACTCGAAATTTATGAAATACCGTCTCGGCACATTGTTCCTCCTCCTCAGCCTGTTTGCCCTGTCGGCGAACTGCGCTTGGGCGTGTGGGAGCCATGATGCCGGACACGCGGAGCAGTTTCACGAAAAAGCAGCCCCATCATCCTGCTGCTCAGGCGATGCGGACAACTCTTCCGCCCACTGCGCTGAAAACGCCAGTGCTTGCAGCCAGACCCACCCCGGCCAAACTTGCCCCGACGACGACGGCTGTGGTGGATGCCACTGCCCCGGCTGTGGCACCACCGGCCATGCTCCCGTAGCGTTCGCCCCCGCAGACGATACGGTTTCCCTTCTCTTCACTTTTGCTGCTTCGGTACAGCGTCAGGCGTTTTACTTCGCTGACCACTTGCCCGAAGCCGTCTATCTGCCCATCTGGCAGCCGCCCAAGTTGAGCGTGTAAGTGCCGCGTCAGCCCGACGTGTGCCCTTTTTCTGTTGAGGTTGTGGAGAATGTGGAGGTTGTTGAGATGTTGAGCCTGTCGCGCTAAACCCTCTCAACGCCCTCTCAGCCCTCTCCACGCTCTCAACAGTCTCCACATTTTCAACACACTCAACATCAATTTTTTATGAAAAATATGCTCATCGCGGGCCTTGCGCTCGTGTTGTCGCTCGTGGCGTTTGCCGCTTGCAAAAATGACTCCTCTAAAAACAACGCCGCCACTACCGAGGCCGCCGCGCCCGGCACCAAATACATCTGCCCGATGAACTGCGAGAAGGGTAAAACCTACGACCAGCCTGGCTCCTGCCCAGTGTGCCACATGGATTTGGAGCCATCGAAAGCCGAAGTGGAAGCCAACAAAGCCGAATACTTCACGGCCTTCGCCGCCACCCCTGCTCAACTTGAAGCGGGCAAACCGGGGATGCTCTCGTTCACGCCTAAAATCAAGGGCAACGAATCGGCCCCAGTGCCGCTCGACCTGGTACACGAGAAAAAGATGCACCTCATCCTCGTGAGCGACGATCTCTCGTGGTTCGACCACATCCATCCGGAGTATCAGGCCAGTGGTGCCTACGACATCAAAGTACTGGGCAAGGGCGAGAACTTCGCCAACGGGCGTGGCCACAACGAGACGCGCTTCGAGGCGGGCGGTAAATACTTGGCTTTCACGGACTTCAAGCCCCTCGGCGCCTTGAATCAGGTGAACAAAACCGAACTCAACGTGGCCGGAACACCTGCAAAAGCCGTCACTTACACCCAAGCAAAAATGACCACTTCGGTGGACGGCTATTCCGTCACTTTCGACCCGCACGGAGCAGCCATCACTGCTGGCACACCCGGCCACCTGCACATTGACATCACAGAAAAAGGGAAACGCCTCTCACCCGCCGACATCGAAAACTACCTCGGCGCGAAGGCGCACGTCGTGATGATTGAAACTACCACCAAGGAGTTTTTGCACGTCCACCCAGAGGCTGTCGGCGAAGAGTTGGAGATGAACACCACCTTTGCCAAGCCCGGCATCTATCGCGGCTGGCTGCAATTCCAGACCAACGGCAAGGTGCATGCGGCGGATTTTGTGCTGAAAGTAGAGGAGGGAAAGTAAGCGCTGGAGCAACTCGTCCGACGACTCGAAGTCGTCGGACGAGTATTTCACACACATTCTCAATTTAAAAAAACATGAAAAATCTGATAGTCCTCTGCTTCGCCGCTTTCGTGAGCCAAGCAGCATTCGCCCAAACAACGGGCATGGTGAAGAAAAAAGCGGCAACGGTCGCCACTGCCCAAACCGCCCAATTCCAAGTGTGGGGCAATTGCGGGATGTGCAAAAAGACCATCGAAAAAGCGGCAAAAGGCGTAGACGGCGTAGCATCTGCCGACTGGTACGTGGATACGCACCAGTTCACGGTAGCCTTTGACCCAGCCAAAACCAGCACGGAAAAAGTACACCAAGCCATCGCGACTTCGGGCTACGACACCGACTTGGTGAAAGGCGACGACACAGCGTACAGCAAACTGCACGGCTGCTGCCAGTACGAGCGGAAGGAGTAGGGGAAAGGGCTTTGACACAAAAAATTGGAGGTTCGACTCAAAGTCGAACCTCCAATAATACCGCAAAACAGTTGTGGCACACCTCGGAGCTGTGCCACAACTTACTCTCCTCGACAATTAGAAAGCAGCATGAACTACTGGTAGATATCCTTTCGGTGGCCCAGAGCAACTACTTCAACGACAAGCATTTTGTCAAAAATATCGTACAAAATGCGGTAGTTGCCTTGTCTGACCCGATAGCCATCGCGCCCTTTTAGTTTTTGCAACCGGGCGGACGAGGGTCGGAAGCGAGCGATTGGATGGTTTCCAGCAAGGTCTCTGCGACTTCGTCAGAAAGTTTGTCCAACTGCTTCGCAGCGGTTTTGGTAAGGAAAATGGAATATTCAGGCATGGGCGCGGGCTTTGCGTTGGGCTACATAATCTGCCAACGGAACGCGCTCTTCTTGGCGGCTTTTGGCTTCGTCGTACAGATGTACATCTTCCAATTCTTCTTCGAGCAGTGCTTTTTGCGCATCAGATAGGCCCGCCCACCAGTCTTTGTTCGAGAGCAGATTCTGAAAATATTGGGCCAGATGCTCCAGCAACAGTTGGTCGTTGGTTTGGAGAATCTGCAAAACCAAGTTGTTTTTTACTTCTGCAACGGTCATTTTTCAAAAATTTTGACACAAAAATAATCCAAATCAGCGAGCCATGCTCAATCAACTCATCAAATTCTCCCTCCAAAACCGCCTCTTCGTGGTCGCTTCAGCCGCGCTGCTGCTGGTGTGGGGCAGTTGGACGGCCATCAACCTGCCGGTGGATGTGCTGCCCGACCTCAACCGCCCCCGCGTCACGGTCTTCTTGGAAGCCGGCGGGATGTCGCCCGAAGAAATCGAGGTGCAAGCCGTGCTGCCCATCGAGACCGCGCTCAACGGCTCGCCCGGTGTAGAGGTGGTGCGCAGCAGTTCGTCGCGCGGCATCGGGCTGGTGTTCGTAGAGTTCGACTGGGACGTGGACGTGTTCCGCGCCCGCCAACTCGTGGCCGAAAAACTCTCCACCGTACCGCTGCCCGATGGCATTGTGCCGGTGATGGGGCCGATTTCGTCGGTCATGGGGCAAATTATGCTCGTGGGCCTGACTGCTCAACCAGACAGTGCGACGGGCCAGACCACAAGCACGGCTTCCGACCTGCGGACGTTGGCGGACTTCACCATCCGGCGCAGGTTGTTGGCGATCAAGGGTGTAGCGCAGGTGATCCCCATCGGCGGCGACCGCTTGCAGTACCAAGTCTTGGTTTCTTCCGCAAAACTGAAACAGTACAGCCTGACGCTCGAAGACCTCGACCGTGCCCTCGAAAACGCCAACCTGAACGCGACGGGCAGTTTTTTCAACCGCTACGGCTCGGAGGTGCTCATCTCGGTGCTGGGCCGGGCCAAGAATTTGGAGGACTTGCAGCAGACGGTGGTCGCCAACCGGGAGGGCTTGCCCGTGCTGTTGAGTCAGGTGGCCGATGTGCGTTTCGGTGCAGCCATCAAGCGCGGCGACGCTTCGGTGAATGCCCGCCCCGCCGTGATTTTGACGGTGGAAAAACAGCCCGGCGCGAACACCGTGACCCTGACCGACGATATTGAGCGGGCACTGGCGGAATTGCAACCCTCGCTCCCGCCCGATGTGCGGCTCAACGCGAAGGTTTTTCAGCAAAAAAACTTCATCGTCAACTCGCTCACCAACGTGGAAC
The DNA here is from genome assembly GCA_043718855.1 of Saprospiraceae bacterium. Taxonomy (GTDB): domain Bacteria; phylum Bacteroidota; class Bacteroidia; order Chitinophagales; family Saprospiraceae; genus M3007. The sequence continues at coordinate 8,001 of JAYSUY010000380.1, forward strand.
ACGCCCTGCGCGACGGCTTCATTTTGGTGGTTATCGTGCTGTTTTTGTTCCTCCTGAATTTCCGCACCACCCTCATTACACTCACGGCCATACCGCTTTCATTGGTGATTACGGCGTTGGTTTTCAAAGGGTTCGGCATCAGCATCAACACGCTGACGCTCGGCGGCCTCGCCATCGCCATCGGTGAATTGGTGGACGACGCGATTGTGGACGTGGAAAATGTGTTCCGCAGATTGAAAGAAAATCAAGCGGCGGGCAACCCCAAAAATAGCCTCCGCGTGGTGTACGAGGCCAGCAGCGAAGTGCGCAACTCCATCGTGTACGCCACCGTCATCGTGGTTCTGGTGTTCCTGCCGCTGTTTTCGTTGCAGGGCATTGAGGGGCGGATTTTTGCGCCGCTCGGCATCGCGTACATCACCTCGAGTTTGGCTTCGTTGGTGGTGTCGCTCACCGTCACGCCGGTGCTATGCAGTTACCTGTTAGCCCCCCCCAGCCCCCCCGGTGGGGGGGAGGAGGGCCTCACCCCCGGCCCCTCACCAAACGGAGAGGGGAGTTTCGACCCCTCCCCTCCGGGGGGGCGGGGGGGGGCTGAATCGGGCCTCGTCCGCTGGCTGAAACGGCAGGACGTGAAACTCCTAAACTTCGGCCTGAACCGCCCGAAAGTGGTCGTCGCAGCGGCGGCGGCATTGGTCATCGGGGCTGCCACATTGGTGCCGTCGTTTGGCACCGAGTTTCTGCCGCCGTTCAACGAAGGCAGTTTTACCATCAATTTGTACGCTCCCGCTGGCACCTCGCTGGAAGAAAGCAACAAGATCGGGACGGTGGCCGAGCAATTGATTTTGCGGGTGCCGGATGTGCGCTACACCGCCCGCCGAACGGGTCGCGCCGAATTGGATGAACACGTGGAGCCAGTGAGCAACTCCGAAATTGACGTGGACTTGAAACCCGATTCCCGCCCGCGCACGGAGGTGATTGCCGACATCCGCAAGCAACTCGGCAACCTCGCCGGGGTGTCGGTGAGCATTGGGCAGCCGATTTCGCACCGCCTCGACCACCTGCTGAGTGGAGTGCGGGCGCAGGTGGCCATCAAAGTTTATGGCGAAGACCTGACCGAACTGCGCGGCTTGGCGGGCCAAATCCAGGAGGTGGCCGAAAAGGTGCCGGGCGCGGTGGACGTGCAGGTAGAACGCCAAGTGCTTGTGCCTCAACTTACTATTCGCCTCAACCGCACCGCGCTGCAACGCTACGGGATGCAAACTGGCGAGGTGGCCCGCGACTTGGAGGTGCTGTTCGGCGGCAAGGTCATCAGCCAGATTCTGGACGGCCAAAAGACCTTCGACCTCGTGCTGCGGGCGGTGGCCGAAGACCGCGAGAACTTGGAGAACATCCGCAAGACCCAAATCCACACCCCCGACGGTACCCTGATTCCGCTCGAAAGCATCGCCCACATCGAGTACGAAAAGGGCATCAACTCGGTGAGCCACGAAAACGGGCAGCGTCGCATCGTCGTGTCGGCCAACGTGCAGGGCCGTGACTTGGGCGGCACGGTGGCAGAGATGCAGCAAGCGATAGCCGAAAAAGTAAAAATGCCGCAGGGGTATTTTCTGGAATTCGGAGGCCAGTTCGAGGCGCAAAAAGAGGCTTCGCGGCTCATCGGCATCCTGAGCATTTTTGCGGTGCTGGGCATTTTCTTGGTGCTGTACGCGCACTTCCGCTCGTGGCGCATCGTGTTGCAGGTGATGCTCAACATTCCGCTGGCACTGGTCGGCTCGGTGGCGGCGGTGTGGCTCACGGGCGGCACGTTCTCGGTGGCTACGCTGGTGGGCTTCATCACGCTCACGGGCATCGCCTCGCGCAACGGCATTATGATGATTTCGCACTACCTCCACCTGATGGAACACGAGGGCGAACAGTTTGACAAACAGATGATTGTGCGCGGCTCGCTCGAGCGCTTGGTGCCGGTGCTGATGACCGCGCTGGTGGCTGCGCTGGCCCTGATTCCGCTTACGCTCGACCCGCAAGCGGCAGGCAAAGAGATTTTGTACCCGGTGGCGACGGTGATTTTGGGTGGCTTGCTCTCCTCAACTTTGCTGGACATGGTGGTGACTCCGACGGTATTTTGGCTGTGGGGGAAGAAGGCGGTGGAGGGTTATTTTAAGGAAAAAACTACATCACTCGACAATTTATAGCCCATGCAAAACTGGCTCCTCCTCGCCCTCTTCTCGATGTTCTTTGCCGGCCTCACCTCGGTCATTGCCAAGTTCGGCCTCAAAAACATCAGCGGCGACCTCGCGGTAGCCGTGCGCACGGCGGTGGTGTTCGGCATCGTGACGCTCAATTTTTGGCTCTTCACAGGGCTGAAAGACCTAAAAAACTTGGACGGAAAAGCCATCGGGTTTCTTGCGCTTTCGGGGCTCACGACCTCCCTCTCGTGGATTATGTACTACAAAGCCATCAAAATCGGCCCCGTTTCGCAAGTCGCGCTGATTGACAAAGGCAGCATCGTCATCACCCTGCTGCTCTCCTTCACGCTCCTGAAAGAACCGCTGACCCCACGAATCCTCGTAGGCAGCGGGCTGATACTGGCGGGACTGGGGGTGATGATTTGGAAAAACTGAAACACAGGGCAACTAAAACATTCAACAGCATGAAACACATCATCACCTGCTTGTTCGCCGCGCTCCTGTTGCTCGCCTGCAAGCAAAAACTTCAAAACGACGCAAGCACCGTCAGCCAATCCTTTGACAAACTCCACGTCGTGAACACCGACAAGGAAATCGCTTGCAAACTCACCACGCCGGAGTTGCAGGCCCGCAAGTCGGGCGCGGTGGCCGAGTTAAAAAAGAAAATCCTCGAAACGGTGGAGACTGAAAACGGCTACGCTTTCCGCTTCGCTGGCTCCGACGAGACGCTCGGCCAACTCATGATTTTCATCCAAGCCGAGCGGCAGTGCTGCGGTTTTTTCACCTTCAAACTCGGCATCCAAGACCCCGACAGCCCCATCTGGCTGGAAATTTCGGGGGCATCAGGTGCCAAGGAATTTGTCAAAGACGAATTAGAACTAACCACCATTACGCAATGAAATTCTATTGGAATATGCCGCAAGGCTTACAAAAACATTACCGCCAAGAACTGGATTTGTACCGAACCGCATTCGCGCAGCGCAACCTCCCGCAGGCTTGGCACCACCTCGAACGGGCGCACATTTTGGCGCAAGCCTGGCCGTGCGAGCACTCCTACGTCCATTGGCGGATGCTGCTATTTGGCATCCACATCAAAAGCGGGCGCGAAATCGTGGGGCAAATCCCCCGCTTGCTGGTGGGCGGCGTGAAATCCTTCGTCGGCCACATCCCGGTGGGCAACACGGGTGGGGCGAATGTGCCGCCGTTGCAGCCGATGGACATCCCGGAGGATTTGGGCAGGATTTTGAAATCCAACTAATTGCCGTGCTGGGTGCATTTCACCCAGCCAAAACCCATTTTTTGAACATGAGATTGACACTCAAAATATTGATTTTCTTTTTGTTGGCGAGCAATGCCATCGGGCAAAACACCCTCACCCCCGAAGCCGCCGTCCGCGCCGCACTCCAAAACCACCCCGCCGCCCGCGCCGCAGCCTACGACGTGCAGGCCAAGCGGTACGGGGAAAAAGCCGCCCTCAACCTGCCCAACCCCGAAGTGAACGCCGAAAGCCCCAGCGGCGAGTTCTACACCATCGGCGTGTCGCAGTCCTTCGATTTTCCTACCGTGTACGCCCGCCAAAAGCAGGTGGCAAAAGCCGAAACTGCCCTCGCCCAAGCCAGCCAGCGCATCAGCGAAAACGACCTGCGCTATGCTGTGCGCTCGCTGTACTTGGAGGCACAAGTCGGTGACTATCAAAACCGCCAGTGGGCTGAGCGCGACAGTCTGTACCAACTCGTGGCTGCCGCCGCCGTTCGCCAGTTCGCAGCCGGGGAGATCGATTTTTTGCAAAAAACGATGGCCGAAAGCGAGGCGGGCAACATCCGCTCGGAACATTTGGCCGCTGAGGTGAAGGCCATGCAACTGCGCCGCGCACTGGCCCAGTGGACGGGCGACACCCTCGGCCTCCGCCTGATGCCGCTGCTGCCCGACGATGCCACTTTTGTTTTAAAAAACAACCCAGCAACCAGCCCCTCCGTCGCCTACGAGCAGCAAGCCGCACAGGTCACCGAGCGGCAAATCAGCCTCGCTAAAAGCCGCGCCCTGCCCAACTTCTCGCTCGGCTACATGAATCAGGGGCCGCGCAGCACACCGCTCGACTACCGCTTCCGGGCCAGCGTCGGCGTGCCGCTGTGGGCGGGCCAGTACAGGGCCGGGCGGCAGGCCGCCGAGGCCGCATCGCAAGCAGCAAGCAGCCGCGCCGAAGCCCAGCAATGGGCTGTGAAAATGGAACTCGACCGACTGCGTACCGAAGCCGTGACCGCCCTCGCACGGGTGCAGTACCACGAGCGCGAAGCCCTGCCCCGCAGCCGCGCCCTCATCGCCGCAGCCGCGCGGATGCGTGAGTCCGGGCAAATGGATTACGTCGCGTTTTTGCGGACGCTGGATGAAGCCTACGCCGTGCAGCGGGAGTATGGCGAGCAGGTACAAGCGCTCAACGCGGCCCGCTTGCGGATGCAGTACTTAGTGGGGGAATAGCCCAATTTCGGCGGCAAGCGGATTTTGAAAGGTAGTTGTGGCTGAAATTGACCGATACCTTGCAAATGCAGCCTTGCGGACTGGCACACAGATGACACAGATGCAAGCAGCGCACATTGAACAGATACTTTCTATGCCTAATCTGACAAAGCAGAACTAAGTCTTGGCAGATTCCAAGTGCAGATTCAGGTACAGATTCACGGTCCCAAAAAATGCCTTGCGGCATTTTTCATGCAAGGGCCAATTGCGCTTGTTTGAGCAACGCGCAAGTGCTGCCAGTGACGTTGCGGTAGTAGATGTAGGTACGCAGATCGACTTTTTTGACGCGATATTTTGCAGCAGCACGTGCGTAAAAATCGGCATCAGCAGCGTATATGTTGTGGAAAGACAGGTGGTGAAACACCTCCTTTTTGCCAAAAAATGTAGCAAAAAGGGTGCAATCATCCACACGGATATTTTTGGAGGGGTCGTGTCGGTCCGGTACATAGTGATCTTCCTCGGTGTTCACGACGGTTTCGGTGAGCGAGCAAATGAGGTCGGCGTGTGGCATCTGGTGCAGACAAGCGGACAGGTGGCTGGGCTTGTACTCGTCGTCGGAGTCAATGATGGTGATATACGCCCCCCGGCAGTATTGTGTACCCCGATTGATGGACTGAGCCTGGCCGCAGTTCTGGTGCCTGATGTACGTCACTTTCGATTGATGCAGTCGGCTGTACTGTAGCATTTTTTCTCCCAGCGGGCCATCGCTGCCATCATCCAGAATAATCAACTCGAAGGCTTGAAAATCCTGACACAATACCGAGTCTATCGCCCTTTTCACCAGATCAAATGGTGTATTGTACACTGCCATGAGTATGCTAATCAGGACGGAATGATTTTGTTCCACGCGTTTTTGCGCGAAAATAGATGTAACAAAAGGAATTCCAAGTAAAGTTTTATTGCAGCCACCCGCCAGCAGCACAGCAGGAATGCTGATTGCGAACACAATCACATCAGCAACTCCGCGCCCTCCTGCCCCACCAGCGTCCCGATGGCAACGCCCATGCCGCTCAGGCGCACCGACACCACCACGTTGGGCGACATCCGCTCAATGATCGGTTTTTTGACCGGGCCGAGACCCAAAATACCCGTCCACCAACCCTCTACCTCCACCTGCTGACCGGGGCAAACTACCTCATGGAGAAGCCGAACCAAGGCGCTGCGAATGAGTTCGTTAGCACCAAACTCATCGGTGCGCTCCGCCTCGAAAGCCAAGTGCCGCCCACCGCCGAGCAGGATGCGCCCATCAATGTTGCGGAAATAGTAGTAGCCCCGGTCGTAGTGAAAGCAGCCCTCCATTCGCAGCCCTGCGATGGGCCGAGTGATCAGCACCTGATTGCGGGCCGGCACCACCTCGATGTGTGAGAAAAGCCGCTTGGCAAACCCGTTGACCGCTACCAGCACACGTGGCACCCGGAGCGTCCAACCCGATTCGGTTTCCAACTCCACGCCCTGCGAAGAGTCCTCCAGGCGCGTGATGCCGATGCCGTTGAATATCCGAACGCCCTGTTTGTCAGCAATTTGAAGCAAGGCGGTCATCATTTTTCCGGTATGTACCTGCCCTTCCGGGCGGTTGTGGATGAGGTGTCTAACCCCGCGAAAACCGAAGCCTGGCAGCCGCTCGTCAGTGATGGCGTATGCCTCGGCGTGGCCCGTGATGGCGGCTATTTTTTCGTTAAAATCGGGGATGCGCTCCACACATTCGGCAAAACTCGCCGCGTCGTCGTCAGTGAACATCTCGTATCCGCCCAGCATCTGGAAGCCCAGCCGCTCGTCGCCCACCAGCTCGCGGAGCCGCTGTAGGCCGCGCCAGCGTTTTTCCACCACCGCGAACACCTCGTCTTCGGGCATCCGGGTGAGGTCGTCGAGCAGCTCGGTCATGGAGCCAAAACAGGCGAAACCCGCGTTGCGGGTGCTGGCCCCGGCGGGCAAGGTGCCACGCTCCAGCACCGCCACCTGCATCTGCGGGTTTTTTGCTTTCAGGTGAATGGCCGCCGACAACCCGACGATGCCGCTGCCGATCACGGCGATGTCGATGTTGTTGAAAAACGATTCTCGTTCCCAGTAACTCAGGTTGTAGTGCAGCATTTTTTTGCCCGAAAGGTCGCTTGTTCGGGCTTTTTCCTGCATCGGTTGCGGTAAAATTTGGCTTAAGTTTCTCGCTAAAATTAGGAGTTTCTCGCAAAGGCGCAAAGTTAGATGTCGGGGGTTTCTCGCAAAAGCGCAGAGTCAGATATCGGGGTTTCTCGCAAAGGCGCAAAGT
>JAYSUY010000039.1:0-6721 GCA_043718855.1 Saprospiraceae bacterium
CGCATCTTCCCGATACGCTCCTTTTTAAAGGAACCTTTGACAGCAAGTGGAGAGAGTATTGAGCCAGTTTTTGAAAGTACAGTTCACCCCATTACCAACTCAACGCATCAACTAGTATCTATGAAATACGCGATTGGCATTTTGCTCGGTGTAGCCCTGTTTGCTTGGCTGTTCTCGGTCTGCTCTCCGGCAGGTAAGAACAAGACCGGCCACGAATACATGCCCGATATGTACCACTCTGTTGGCTACGAGGCCAATGTGTTGACCAACTACGCTTGGAACCACTGGGACAACGAGAGCAGCTTCAAAAAGGCTGAACTCTCACAGCCCCGTAACATCGTGGAAGGTAGTGTGCCGCGCGGCATGACCGCTGTACACTACGCAGGTGCTGCGCAGTTGGACCTGGTGCGGGGAAAAAATGCCTCGAACGCCATCGCTGCTCAGCCCAACGGCCACGTCCCGTTTTACTACCAAAATACGGAAGACGAGCGTGCCCGCTGCGAAAAAGAACTGGCTGGCAACCCCTTCCCGATCACGAAGGTTGGACTGGACCGTGCTAAGCCGCTGTACGAAACCTTCTGCGGCATCTGTCACGGCAACGATGGTGGCGGCAACGGCGCACTGGTGGCTACGGAGAAATACCCGGCGCAGCCCAAAAATTTGATCTCCGACGAACTCATCGCTGCTGGCAACGGCCGCTACTACTTCGCTATGGTTTATGGCAAAAACGTGATGGGCGGGTACACCGACAAACTCTCTTACGAAGAGCGCTGGCAGGTGATCCACTACATCCGTGAGCTGCAAGCAAAAGCCAAAAAACTGGAATATACTGAAAAAGCCAACACGCTCAGCAATGTAGAGCAACCTGCCAAAGGCGTAGCCAGCGGCCCTGCTCGCGCAGGCAATACGGTTGTCCCGCCACCTGCTGCTGCAAATTGATCTGGCATTCCAAACTTTATCCGCCGAAGTACCACGAAGCACAAAAGCGGATCATCCTATCGACCTTAGTTAGTTCTGAAATATGGATCTGAATACACAATTCGTATTTGAAGGGAAAACAAAGCGGCTGCTGTACGGCGGCATGGCTTTGGGCGCGGTATGTCTCGTGCTGATTGCCCTGACCGATGACCAGTTCCACACCCGGTTCTGGACCAGTTGGCTGCACAACGCCGTGTTTTTTACGGGCATAGCCTTCACGGCCATGTTTTTTCTGTCGGCTCAGATCACCGCATTTGGTGGCTGGATGACGGTGATCAAGCGCGTGTGGGAAGCCATGAGCCAATTCATGCTTTGGGGCTTGGTGCTGATGCTGCCTTTGGTCGTAGGCGTGTGGGGACACCTGCACCACCTCTACCACTGGAACGTGCCGGGCATCACTGACCCGGCCAACCCGCTCTACGACCGCATCATCGCGGGCAAAGCGGGCTTCCTGAACCCGGTGTGGTACACCATCGGTGCGCTCGGCGTGTTGGGCCTTTGGTACTTCTGGGCCAGCAAACTCCGTCAGGCTTCAGTGGATCAGGACACGATGGAGACTCCTTCGTTTGACTACTACAAAAAGCAACGCAAGTGGGCGGCTTCGTTCCTCCCGATTGGCGGTTTCCTCAGCACGGTTTTCCTCTGGCAAACCGTCATGTCGGTCGATCCACACTGGTACAGCACGATGTTCGCATGGTACTCCATGATTTCGCTGCTGCTGGCCGCGCTGGCCATGACGGTGATGCTCCTCGTTTACTTGAAATCGAAGGGCTACATGGAGTACGTCACAGCCAACCACATGCACGATGTGGGCAAATTTCTCTTCGGCATCAGCGTGTTTTGGACCTACCTGTGGTTCGACCAGTTCATGCTCATCTGGTACGCCAACAATGGGGAGGAGACGATCTACTTCAACGAGCGTATGAACCACTACCCGGTCTTGTTTTGGGGAAATCTGCTGCTCAACTTCGTTACGCCCTTCCTCATCCTGATGCGCAACGATACGAAGCGGAAGATGGGTACCATGTTTTTCGTGGCGTTCATCGTATTCTTTGGCCACTGGTGGGATTTTTTCTACATGATCAAGCCAGGTGCGCGCATCGCGGCGCACGAAGCCACTGAATTGGCCGAAGGCAAACATGGTGGCAGCCATACAGCCGCTCCAGTAGGCGAGGCCAAGCACGGCGACGAAAGTCACGGCGCAGCCGAAACGCCCGTTGCACCTGCTGCTGATCCAGCTGCACACGATGCCGCCAAAACTGAAGGCCATGATGCCGTCGCGCACAGCGAAGGTGACCACAAGGCTGAAGGTGATTCTACTGCAACTACTTCGCCAGCCCAACCGGATCACGGAGGCACAGAACACCCTGCTCCGGCTACCGCTGCCGCCTCTGCTGCTCCTGCGGAAGGTGGAGAACACGGCGGTGCTGCCGCTGGCCATGACCATGTTGATGAGTCGAAATCTTTCAAATTGGGCTACACCATTCCCGGTCTTGATGACTTGGGTGTGCTGATCGGCTTCCTCAGTTTGTTCCTCTTCTTTTTCTTCCGCCAGTTGGAAAAAGCCTCGCTGGTACCCATGCGCGACCCGTATTTGGAGGAAAGTCTGCACCACGACACTGGCGCGCTCATCGAGGGCGAGGATGGTGGACACGGACATTGACTTTGCTAAATTTAGAGCCGATCTAACCTGAGAGTACCTGCCCCAAGCCACCGAACAAACATCTTACCTTTGGGTTAAACAGAAAAAAAATTCGCAATGACAGCGCTTATCATATTGCTTTGCTTCCTCCTGATTTCCATCGTTTTGGTGCAGATTGGGAAAGTCACTGAACTTACCGCTCAAATTAAAGGAGAGCGGGAAACCCTGCGCGACAACAGCAAGTGGAACGGCTGGCTCTCGGTAGGCTTCATGGTGTTGTTCCTCGTGGGTGTGTGCGTTTCCGCATGGGAATACAGCAACGTAATGATGGGCTACGGCCCGCACAAGTCTGCTTCGGCACACGGTGGCGTGTTGGACGAGATGTTCAATGTCACGCTGGTGGCTACTGGAATCGTGTTTATTTTGACCCATATCGCGCTGTTCTGGTTTGCCTACAAATACCGTTATCAAGAGGGCCGCAAGGCTATGTTCTTTGCCCACGATACCCGCTTGGAGATATGGTGGACAGCCATTCCCGCTGTGGTGATGGTGGTTCTGGTGGTGCGCGGCCTTAACGCTTGGAACTTGGTGATGGCTGATGTGAAAGAGGGTGAAGACTACACCGAGATTGAGGCCATTGCGCAGCAGTTCAACTGGATCATCCGCTATCCTGGTGCCGACAACAAACTCGGTGCCCGCGACTACAAACTGACCACTGCCAGCAACCAGGGCGGCCAAGACTACCGCGACGAAAAAAACTGGGATGACTTTATCCCCGGTCAAGAGCTCTACCTGCCAGTGGGCAAGAAGGTACGGGTTCGTATCATCGCAAAAGACGTGCTGCACAACTTCGACCTGCCGCACTTCCGTATAAAAATGGATGCGGTGCCAGGCATCCCGACATATTTTGTGTTCACGCCCACCACCACTACGGCACAATACCGCGAGCAACTGCGTGGCTACCCGGAGTACAACGAGCCGTTCGACCCAGCCGAACCGAACGGGCCGAAGCGTTGGGAGAAGTTCGACTACGAGTTGGCTTGCGCCGAACTCTGTGGCAAGGGCCACTACTCCATGCGCCGGGTGTTTAAAATTGTTTCGCAGGAAGAATATGATGCTTGGGCTGCCAAGCAAGAGTCGTACTACCTGTCGCAAATTCGCGGTAAGGCCGACGACCCCAACATCGGCAAGGTGCTTTCCATCGAAGTCCCGATGCGGGCTAAAGCCTTCATTGAAGACATGAAAAAAGCGGTGGAATCCACCAACTTGGCGGAAAAAACGCTGAAACTCAACAACGTCAACTTCGAGACTGGCTCCGCAACGCTGACCACAGATAGCAAATACGAACTGGACAACTTGGTGAAAGCGATGGAAACTTACCCCGCGCTGACCATCGAAGTGGCGGGTCATACCGACAATGTGGGCGAACCTGCGGCCAACTTGGGCCTCTCGCAATCCCGTGCCGCCGCGGTGGCAAAATACCTGACCGACCGGGGCGTAGCAGCTGGCCGCCTTAGACCGCGTGGTTACGGAGACACCCGCCCAGTAGACCTCGCTGCCGACAACAACACGCCCGAAAATCGGGCTAAAAACCGCAGAACTGAATTTACCATAATTTGATAATGAGGTAATGGGCAAATGTGATCATCACGCACCATACCCCGCCATTATCCAATTACCTCATCAGCACAATATCAAATTCAAAGAAAAGTATGGCACACATAGTTACCGCCGTCGATACGCTGGAAGAAAAACTCACCCAAGAGTTGGGTTTTGATGATCATTTCCATGAGCATCATCATGGCGACAAATATCAGTCGAACTTCCTGACACACTATATTTTTAGCACCGACCACAAGATGATCGGTCGCCAGTTCCTGATGACAGGTATTTTTTGGGCCTTCATCGGTGCTGCGATGTCCATCGTTTTCCGCTTGCAGTTGGGCTTCCCGGAAGCTGACCTGATGTGGCTGAGGCCTATTTTGGGCAAGTGGATTCAGGTGAACGAGGCTGGTATCGGCAAACTCGACCCGGAGTTCTACTACGCTTTGGTGACGATGCACGGCACGATCCTCGTGTTCTTTGTGCTCACCGCCGGATTGAGTGGCACTTTCGCCAACTTGCTGATTCCGTTGCAGATCGGTGCGCGTGACATGGCTTCACCATTGCTCAACGCCTTCTCCTACTGGTTCTTTTTCTTGGCTGGTGTGGTGATGCTCATCTCGCTGTTCCTCAGCACAGGGCCTTTCTCTGGAGGATGGACTGCATATCCGCCTTTGAGTGCGCTGCCCCAAGCCTCCGATGGCTCGGCTGCAGGTATGACGATGTGGATCGTGTCCATGTCGCTTTTTGTGGTGTCTTCGCTGCTGGGTGGTATCAACTACATCACCACCATCCTGAACATGCGCACGAAGGGCATGAATATGTGGCGGATGCCGATGACCATGTGGGCAATTTTTGTCACGGCCATTTTGGGCGTGTTGTCGTTCCCCGTGCTGTTCTCCGGCCTGTTGCTGCTCATGTTTGACCGCAGCCTCGGCACCTCGTTTTACCTGAGCGAGATCGTTGTGGGTGGCGAAATTTTGGATAGGGTAGGGGGCAGCCCGATTTTGTACCAGCACTTGTTCTGGTTCTTGGGCCACCCGGAAGTGTACATCATCATCCTCCCGGCGATGGGCATTGTATCTGAAGTGCTTTCGGTACACGCCCGCAAGCCTATCTTCGGCTACCGCGCGATGGTGTTTTCGATTTTGGCCATTGGTTTCCTCTCCTTTATCGTGTGGGCGCACCATATGTTCATGTCGGGGGTCAATCCATTCATCAGTAACTTCTTTGTGATCTTCACGCTCATCATCGCCGTGCCTTCGGCGGTGAAGGTGTTCAACTGGATCACCACAATATACGGCTCCAACTTCCGCTTTAACTCCGCCAGTTTGTTCTCCATCGGTTTCGTTTCAATGTTCATTTCGGGCGGCTTGACGGGTATCTTCCTTGGCAACTCGGCTCTGGACATCCAACTGCACGACACCTACTTCGTGGTGGCGCACTTCCACATCGTGATGGGCATCGCAGCATTCTTTGGGATGTTCGCGGGCATCTACCACTGGTTTCCGAAGATGTTTGGCCGCTTTATGAACGAGACGTTGGGCAAAATCCACTTCTGGGGTACGCTCATCGGTGCTTACGCCATTTTCTGGCCGATGCACTACTCCGGCATGGCAGGTGTGCCGCGCCGCTACTACGATGCGGGCGCGTCCTTCGATGCCTTCCGCCACTTCACCGACCTCAACAAGTTTATCACGGTGGCCGCCATCGTGGTGTTCTTCCTGCAAATTTTGTTCATCATCAACTTCTTCTACTCCATATTTAGCGGTCGTCGCATGACGGTGAAAAACCCGTGGGGATCGAACACGCTGGAATGGACTACGGAGATTGACGCGGGTCACGGCAACTGGCCGGGCAATATCCCGACTGTGCAGCGCTGGGCTTACGACTATGGCAAAGACGGCGAAGAATTTATCCCGCAGTACATCCCGCTAAAAGAAGGTGAGGAGGATCATGGGGGGCACTAAATGTCTGGTTGATAAAAGTTGATAAGGGTTTATGGGGTTGATAATCAACCTCATCAACCTCATCAACCTCATCAACCTCATCAACCTATAAAATGAAGCGCGAAGCGACAAAGCAGTTTTCGGTTTGGGAGGATATCACTTCAGGAGTCCGTGATTTTGGCCTACTGGTGAAATTCAAGTTGACATTGCTGGTGCTTTTTTCTGCGGTGATGTCATACGCTATTGTTGCTGGAGGAAATGCGAGTTGGGGAGCGATGCTCATGCTGATTTTGGGCGGATTTTTTGTCACAGGTGCGGCCAATGCCCTCAATCAGGTATTGGAGCGGGACTTTGACCTAATGATGCCTCGCACGGCTGACCGTCCAGTGGCAACAGGCCGGATGAGTGTTTCGACGGCGGTGCTGTGGGCAGGATTGATGGCGGTGGCCGGGATTACGATGCTGGCGCTTTTCAATCCGCTGGCGAGTTTTCTGGGTACACTTTCGCTCATCAGTTATGCCTTCGTGTATACTCCGCTCAAACGTTCCAC
>JAYSUY010000381.1:0-5002 GCA_043718855.1 Saprospiraceae bacterium
GGATTAGAGACATCCGGCCGGGACGTGTCGGGGAAACATTTTCAGGACAAAACAAGGTGCTGAAAAACCAACAGGACAAATGTAAGCATACCCACATCGCGGTACATTCGTTTGTGAAAATATTTTTCCATGCGTGAGGCGACCCAACCTGCGATGATGAAGAAAGTGTTATCATTGCCAGCCAAATCCGATGTTTCGCCCCTAAACCTCTAATCTTCGCGCATCATGCTCCTGCTCTCCCACCGATTTCTTTTTTGTTTGGCTGCCCTGCTGTGGGGGCATAGCCATTTTTTGAATGCCCAATCTTGCCCTTCTGGCAAGGAGGGAAACGTTTGGTACTTTGGCGACAGCCTCGGCATAAATTTCAATGCCCAGCCACTCCAAATCACAACTGACTCCAGAATGAATGTTTACGAGGGCAGCGCTATTGTCACTGACAGCTCAGGCGCATTGCTTTTTTATTCCAATGGAGAATTCATCTGGGACAGGACCCATCAGATCATGCCCAGCTTGCTCGGGGTCTTCAACAAATTGAAGGGGAACAAATCATCTACCCATAATGTAGCAATTAAGCAACCGGACAACCCAAATATTTATTACATTTTTTACCCTGAAGTTTTTGACAATGTTGTGGGAACAGGGAAAGACACCTTGAGAAACATGTACTATGCGACGGTGGATATGTCTTTGCGTGGGGGACTCGGCGAGGTAATTTCAAAAAACGACACCTTATTTACCAAAACTACTGAAAAGTTGGCAGTTTACCGGCATTGTAACGGGCGAGATTGGTGGGTATTAACACTTGAATCCGGTTCAAACCGCTTTTTTGCATGGCTGGTGTCTCCAGATGGCATAGCCTCCAGCCCAGTAATCAGTTCAGTTGGAAAAACAAGTTCGCCCTTTAGTGGAGTGAAAGGAGGTTGCTTGAAGTTCTCTCCGAATGGCATGTCAGTTGTCAAGATGGTGCCGCCCAATAGGCTTTTCAATGGAGCAACTTTCGATGCCTACGTTGAACTGTTCAAGTTCGACAATGCCACAGGCACCGTTTCCGATCCCATCATCATTGAGCAGAACATAAAGTATGTGTACGGCACTGAGTTCTCTCCTGACAGCCGAAAACTTTACTTCAACATATACAGCCCCGGCGACACCCTCTACCAGTACGACCTCTGCACCTACGACTCCACCGCCATCCGCGCCTCCAAGGTCAACCTCGGCAAAGCTGCCAGCAACACCGGCCAGATGCTCCTCGGCCCCGACGGCAAAATTTACCTCACCAGCACCTTCCGCAAGTACCTGAGCGTCATCCGCTACCCCAACCGCAAGGGCGTGGCCTGCCAGTACGAGCCGGCCAGCATCCCGCTGCCCCGCGAGGCCCTGCTGGGGCTGCCCACCTTCCCGGCCTCCTACTACGCTCCGCAGCGGCCCTACATCGTGGGGGCCTCGTGTGCGCCCCTGTGCTCGGATACCCTCGTGCGCTACCACGTGGCGGGCGACTGCACGGCGGGCAGCGCCTACGCCTGGGCGGTGCAGGGCGGCACGGTGGCCCAGCAGGTGCGCGACACCGCTTGGGTGCGATGGCAGGTGCCGGGCCAGGGCTATGTGACGGTGCAGCGCAGCACGGCGTGTGGGGCGGCGGGGGGAGATACGGTGTGGGTGGAGGTGAAAAACTGCAAGCCGCCGGTGGTGGAGCGGTGCTTGACGGGGAAGGAAGGGAATATCTGGTACTTCGGCGATTCACTTGGACTCGACTTCAACACCTTGCCGCCACAGGTGCTGACCAACAGCCGGATGAACACCTACGAGGCCAGCACGATCGTATGCGACACGGCGGGCCAACTGCTCTTTTACAGCAACGGAGAGCGCGTGTGGGACCGCAACCACCAGATCATGCCGAGCGTACAGGGCTTCAACAAACTCAAGGGTAGCGGATCCGCTACCCACACATTGGCGCTGCCCAAGCCGGGTAGCGAGAGTATTTACTACCTCTTCTACATGGAGGTATGGGACAATGTCTGGACACAGCCCATTGACTCGATGAGAAGGATGTACTATGCCATAGTTGACCTGAGTGCCAATGGGGGCCTGGGGGACGTGACCGTGAAAGACTCGCTCTTATTTGAGAAAACTACCGAAAAAGTGGCAGCAGTTCGACATTGCAACGGAACAGATTGGTGGGTGCTGACGCTCAAATCTGGGAGCAACGAGTTTTTGGCGTGGACGTTGAGCGCTGCGGGCCTCAGCGGCACCCCTGTCAGCAGCAAGGTTGGAAAAGCAAGTTCGCCTGCTATAGGGGCAAAAGCGGGTGCTTTAAAATTTAGCAAAGACGGTTCAGTCGTAATTAGAGTAGGGGGGCCGCGTCGTAACATTACTAATTCCACTTGGGATGCTTATGTCGAGTTGTTCCATTTTGACAAGGCATCTGGCACTTTGTCAGACCCGCTACTCGTCTGGGAGGGCACAAGGTCCTTCTACGGAGCCGAGTTCTCCCCCGACAGCCGCAAACTCTACCTCAACGCCTGGACTCCCGGCGACTCCCTCTACCAGTACGACCTCTGCACCTACGACTCCGCCGCCATCCGCGCCTCCAAAGTCAATCTCGGCAAGGCCGCCAGCAACACCGGCCAGATGCTGCTCGGCCCCGACGGCAAAATCTACCTCACCAGTGCCTTCCGCAAATACCTCAGCGTCATCCGCTACCCCAACCGCAAGGGCGCGGCCTGCCAGTACGAGCCGGCCAGCATCCCGCTGCCCCGCGAGGCCCTGCTGGGGCTGCCCACCTTCCCTGCTTCCTACTACGCCCCGCAGCGGCCCTACATCGTGGGGGCCTCGTGCGCGCCCCTGTGTTCCGACACACTTGTGCGCTACCATGTGGCGGGCGACTGCACGGCGGGCAGCGCCTACGCCTGGGCGGTGCAGGGCGGCACGGTGGCCCAGCAATCACGCGACACCGCCTGGGTGTACTGGCAGGTGCCGGGGCAGGGCTATGTGACGGTGCAGCGCAGCACGGCGTGTGGCGCGGCGGGGGGAGATACGGTGTGGGTGGAGGTGAAAAACTGCAAGCCGCCAGTGGTGGAGCGGTGTTTGACGGGGAAAGAAGGCAACATCTGGTACTTCGGGGACTCGCTGGGCATGGACTTCAACAACTTGCCACCACAGGTGCTGGGCAACAGCAATATGGACACCTACGAGGCCAGCACCATAGTAAGCGATGCCAACGGCAATCTGCTTTTTTACAGTAATGGAGAGTATGTATGGAATCGCAACCATCAGGTAATGCCTGCGGTAGCAACATTGTTCAGCCGATTGAAAGGCGGCGAATCTGCTACCCACACCATAGCGGTTCCACATCCCGGAAACCCCAATCAATACTACCTTTTTTACCCCGAAACCTTTGACAACCTCATCAACCAACCCGCCGATACCCTGAGAAAGATGTACTACGCCATCATTGACCTTTCTGGTAATGGAGGGCTGGGAGATGTCGTTTCCAAAGACAATGTGCTTTTTGTGAAAACTACAGAGAAAATCGCCGTTACTCGGCACTGCAACGGCCGCGACTGGTGGGTCGTGACCACCGAGGCAGGAAGCAACCGATATTTTTCTTGGTTGATTGATGTAAACGGCCTTTCCAGCCTACCTGTAATCAGTGCCACAGGCAAAATAAACAAACCTTTTGGGGCGGCTAAGTCAGGAAGCCTAAAGTTTAGCCCAAACGGTCGTTATTTGCACAGGGCTGTGGCCGCATTTCAAAACATCAGTCAACCATGGAGTTGGGACGCTTTTTTAGAAATAGCCCTTTTTAGCAATCAGACAGGTCAAGTAAAAGGGGCATTTGTCTTAATTGAAAATGTTAGGCGTATATACGGGGCCGAGTTCTCCCCCGACAGCCGCAAACTTTACCTTAACGCCTGGACACCCGGCGACTCCCTCTACCAGTACGACCTCTGCACCTACGACTCCGCTGCCATTCGCGCTTCCAAAGTCAACCTCGGCAAAGCCGCTGGCAACACTGGTCAGATGCTCCTCGGCCCCGACGGCAAAATCTACCTCACCAGCACTTTCCGCAAGTACCTCAGCGTGATCCGCTACCCCAACCGCAAGGGCGCGGCCTGCCAGTACGAGCCGGCCAGCATCCCGCTGCCCCGCGAGGCCCTGCTGGGGCTGCCCACCTTCCCGGCCTCCTACTACGCCCCGCAGCGGCCCTACATCGTGGGGGCCTCGTGCGCGCCCTTGTGTTCCGACACACTTGTGCGCTACCATGTGGCGGGCGACTGCACGGCGGGCAGCGCCTACGCCTGGGCGGTGCAGGGCGGCACGGTGGTCCAGCAATCACGCGACACCGCCTGGGTGTACTGGCAGCAGCCGGGCCAGGGCTATGTGACGGTGCAGCGCAGCACGGCGTGTGGGGCGGCGGGGGGAGATACGGTGTGGGTGGAGGTACAGGGCGGGCTTCATTTCAGAACTGCTCGCACCTGTAACCCGACCTTCGTCGGCACTGATACCCTACACTTGCAAACATTGGCAGGCTGCGACAGCCTGATCGTGACGGCCACCACTTTGTCGCCCTCGTTTTTGGTGGAAAAAACCGTGCAGACCTGCCAACTTGCACAGGTCGGCAGCGACACACTTTTCCTAAAAACGGCCTTCGGCTGCGACAGCCTGATCGTCACGGCCACCACATTGTCGCCTTCGTTTTTGGTGGAAAAAACCGTGCAGACCTGCCAACTTGCACAGGTCGGCAGCGACACCCTTTTTCTGAAAACTGCCTTCGGCTGTGACAGCCTCATCGTCACGGCTACCACCTTGTCGCCTTCGTTTTTGATTCAAAAAACGGCCCACACCTGCCAACTCGCAGCGGTCGGCAGCGACACGGTTTTCCTGAAAACGGCCTTCGGCTGCGACAGCCTCATCGTCACGGCCACTGACTTGTCGCCCTCGTTTTTGGTGGAAAAAACCGCCCAGACCTGCCACATCACGGCAGTCGGCAGCGACACGATTT
>JAYSUY010000382.1:0-5000 GCA_043718855.1 Saprospiraceae bacterium
CGGTGATGCACACCTCGTAGTCGCCGTTCATGGGCAGCATAGCGGTATAAACCCCTCCTTCTGTGGTGATTGTACCGGTAGTGACCGATTGACCCAGTAGTCCCCAAGTTACTTCGTAGGGGTCGTTGCCCCCCTTGGCGGTCACTTGCAAAGTGGCTGTGCCGACACAGGTAGGGGTGATGATGGTGTCTTTGAGGATCAGCGGGAGGTACTTGATGCACACGCTACCCGTATCAATCGTCATGGCGACGAAGGAACTGGGGGTTTCTGCGCCCACCTGCGAGGGATCGTTGGTCACAGTGAGGCCCGTGCAATCGCCCAAATTGCCGATGACATTGAAGCACACCTGCACGATGGTAGCCCCGTTGGGGACATTGATGGGGTTGCCATTGGTCCTGAAAAAGATGAAGCCGACTTTGCCATCGGCCACGAAGATGTCGTTCAGGTTGTTGCCCGGGTTGAAGAAAGTTTGGGGGTGCGGGAGTTGTATGCCAGTGTATTGCAGCACCGTTTCGTCCCACTCCATCGTGAAGCTGGTAGCCACCAGATTCTGGAAATTTTGCACTGTGATGGGGATGCAAATCTGAGTGCCGGGAGGTGCGATCGTGTCGGGGAAAATGATCGTAACGTTGTCCGTTGGGTTGCAAGCCATCATGTCTACCATAGTGGTGAGGTCGCAACTTCTACCATCCTCAATTCGGATGGTGTATTTCCCCGGTACAGATACCGAGAACTGAATCGGCTGACCATTAAGGTATTGTGGTACCGGCGTGTAGATCAGGGCCTTTACCGAAGGGTCGCTGGTCAGAAAAATATCGATGGTGTACGTTTCATCCTTGTCGTACTGCGGCAAACCGCCTTTCACCACAAAACGCCCCAGGCAGTCGTTGCCAGCGTTGCCGGTGAGGCCTTCGGCCACGATCGGGTTGAGGTAAACCACCTCGAAAGCATCGGCAGTGTTCACGTTGACGCAAGGGCCGGGCGGGAAGCCGACTTGGGCAGATTCCCAAGTGCTGTTTGGGGCAAAGTTGTCTACCGTGATGGGGGCAAAATAGAATTTGCCAGGCTGGCCGCTGTTGAAACTGTCCTGGATGAAGCAGAAGTTGCGAAACCAGATGTCGCCCGTGATGTCGCCGAAGGCGAGGCGGGGCAGACCATTGCTGCCCAAGATGATCTGTGGGTCAGTGACGATGTTCTGAAGTTTGTCGCCATCAATGGTCGGCAAGTTGCGGTAGATGGACCAAGCCACACCGCCCGGAGTGGTCGGCTCAGCATCACCGCTGAGGTCGCTGTCGCCATTGTGGTTGATGAACACCGAGTCGCCCTTGCAGAGGTAGATGATCGGGAGCACCACATCGTTGCTTTGGCTGGTTGAGCCTGCTGCACCGATGGTGAATGTGCCCGCCGAGTTGCAAACCGACTCGGGCTGGCTGGGGTTTCGGGGGGTTGGCTTTACAGTGCCGTTAACGGAAACTTGTTGGGGAACCTGAGCATAGAGCGAGCTGGCCGTGCAGAGCAAACCGACCAGCGACAGGATTAGAGATCTGCGCATGATGAGTAGAAAATTTAACAAAGGTTGATGGATATGTTCGAGCAAACGGGATGAATTCAACTTTTCAGATACGCCGGAGCAAAGGAGTGTTGCCCGCAACGCCAAGTTTTAACACTCGGGTAGGATTAAAGAATAGGGCGCAAAAGTAGTCAAAGACCGTTGTTTCGGCTGGCTAAGGGGAAAGAAATGTCCAAAAAGGCCATTTTTTAACAAAGTGCGGGCTAAACGGGGGCTTAACTTTTTTTATTGTCAGTGCCTGTGCTGCCCCTTGGCGCAGCCGTTTCCCCCCCAAAACGCTCCGCTGACAGACTGAAATACGCCATTCCCTGAAAATGCGGCATATCGCCATTTTTTGCCCCAGCCCAATTGCAGCAGAAGCAAATTGCCCTCAATTGCTACCTTCGCCGTCCGGCTCTGCCGCCATTGGCATGGTGTGCCACAACTCTTTTTTCAAAAAATTTATCGTTTCCTCATTTCATGTTCACCATTAATATTTACCTGCGTTTTGCCCTCATCGCACTGGGCATTTTGGGCGGCATCGGGCTGTGGGTAGGCTTCGGATTCTGGTATGGCTTTCCCCTGTTGCTCACGGGCATTATTTTACTTGCTGGCTACCTCATGCTCGGCACCATCCTCTCCACCAACCAGTTGGTGGGCCAGCAGCGGCTGGATGAGGCTGAGGCGCGACTCAAAATGACCTACTTTCCCAAACTCCTGCTCGTGGGCTACAAAGGCGTGTACCACATGACGCACGGGGCCATCGCCATGCAGCGGCGCGACTTCGCTGCTGCCGAGGGCTGGCTCAAGCAGGCCCTCAACGCCGGGTTGCCTTCCGATAACGAACGCGGCGCAGCCATGCTCCAACTCGTGATGGTGTACGCGGGCAAAAAAAACCTCAAAGCCGCCCAGACACAGTTTGCCGAACTGAAAAAACTAAACATCACCGAACCCATGCTCAAAGATCAGATCAAGGAGGTGGACAAGCAGATGAAGCAAGCCGGTCAAGCCGTGATGAGTCCCGCCACAATGGCCATGATGGGTGGAAAAGGCGGTTTCCGACCGGGGAGCAAGCAGCGGATGCCGAGGGTGAGGTAGCGACCCCACCCCCGCCCCCTCCTCCGCCGAGGCGGAAGGGGAGCCACGACTTGTTCCGCGACTTAACACCATCTTGTGTTGTGGTGTAAGCCTCGGTGTATGCCGCTTCCCCCCTTCCGCCTCGGCGGAGGAGGGGCCGGGGGTGGGGTAAAATTAAATTTTGTGTTTTCGGGAAACTTCTACTTTTGGCCCCAACATAAATCGCTGCTACCACACACGATTAGGAATCGCCGCTTTGTTGGGCTGCCATGCGCTGGCTACCGAATCCACACATCAACACATCAACACCAGCACAATCTTTTATGACGCTTGGAATTTTATCGGAAGAAAGCGGCGAACACCGCGTAGCCCTCACACCCGATGCCGTGCCGGGTTTGCTGAAATCGGGCTTTCAAAAAATCATGGTGGAGTGCGGCGCAGGGGCGAAAGCCTTTTTTAGCGATGCGACCTACGAAGCGCAAGGCGCGACCGTCGCTGACCACGCTACGGTACTCAAAGAAGCCACATTTTTGGTGCGCATCGGTCAACCGTCTGCCGCGATCATCGCAAAACTGGCTCCCACTCAAATTTGCTTGGGCCAAATGAACCCGCTGGCGCAGCCCGACTTGGTGGCCGCGCTGGTGCAGTCGGGTGCCACCGCGTTCAGCCTTGACATGGTGCCACGCAGCACTCGTGCTCAGGCGATGGACGTGCTGTCCTCTATGGCTACCGTGGCTGGCTACAAGGCCGTGCTGACTGCCGCCAACCACCTGCCCACCTTTTTCCCCATGATGATGACCGCCGCTGGCACCGTCAAACCCGCCAAAGTGCTAATCCTCGGCGCTGGCGTGGCGGGCTTGCAGGCCATCTCTACCGCCCGCCGTCTGGGTGCGGTGGTGGAAGCCTTCGACGTGCGGGCCGCTGCCAAGGAGGAGGTGCTGAGTCTTGGTGCGAAGTTCGTGGAAGTGGCTGGAGCGACCGACGACAAGGCCGCCGGCGGCTACGCCGTAGAGCAGAGCGACGAGTTCAAGCAGCGGCAAGCGCAACTCATCCACGACCACGCGGTGATGTCGGATGTGGTGATCTGCACCGCGCAGATACCCGGTCGCAAGGCACCGCTCCTGCTCCGCACCGCTACGGTGGATGCCATGAAAGCGGGCGCAGTCGTAGTGGATTTGGCGGCTTCATCGGGCGGCAACTGCGAAGTGACGCAGAATGCCCAGACCATTCGGCACGGCGGCGTGACCGTCATCGGCGACTCCGCGCTGCCGAGCACCACGCCGAAGGATGCGAGCGCGATGTTTGGTAAAAACGTGATCAACTTCCTGAAACTCTTTTTTGACAAAAGCGGGGCGTTCAGCGTCAATTTTGGCGACGACATCATCGCGGCGGCTTGCGTGGCGCACGAAGGGCAGGTGGTGAGCGAGCGGCTGAAAAGCATGGTCAACAAGTAAAAAACACGCAAAGGCATGAACCTGACTGCGCAAATAGCGAAGCACTTCAGAGAGGTGCATTTCGGAGTCAACTGGACTTGGTCAAACCTGAAAGACAACTTGGCGGATGTCACCTGGGAACAGGCTACGACCCAAGTGCATGGCCTCAACACGATTGCTGCCCTCGTTTTTCACATCCATTATTTCGTCAGCGTGACCTTGAAGGTGCTACAAGGCGGCCCGCTGGAGGGGAGCGACAAGTACAGTTTTGACCTTCCGCCCATCCAATCGGAAGAGGACTGGGAAAATTTGCTGTCTAAAGTTTGGGCGGATGCCGAAACCTACGCCGCCTTGATCGAGCAGTTGCCGGAGCAGCAACTTTGGGAAGTCTTTTCGGAGCAGAAATACGGGAACTACTACCGAAACCTGCACGGAATTATCGAACACACCCACTACCACTTGGGGCAAATTGCCGTGATCAAAAAAATACTCTCGCAGACCGCGAAACCGTAAGGCCAGAGATTTTTCTGGCTCGCCGCACAACTCTAACTCACCACTCATCATTCCCACCGTGGCAGACTTTTTTCTTGAGAATCAGTCCCTTATCTACATCGTCATCCTGTCCATCCTCTTGGGCATCGAGGTGATCTCCAACGTGCCGGCCATCCTGCACACCCCGCTCATGTCGGGTGCCAACGCTATACACGGCGTGGTCATCATCGGCGCCATCATCGTGATGGGCCACGCCAAGCCCGACGATTATCTGGCCCTCTCGCTCGGCTTTCTGGCTGTGCTGATGGGCACGCTCAACGTGGTCGGCGGCTTCGTGGTCACCAACCGGATGCTTGAAATGTTTAAGAAAAAGAAGGGTTGATGGGGGTTGATAAAGTTGATGAGGTTGATGAGGTTGATGAAGGTGATAAAATTGTCGCCTTCATCAA
>JAYSUY010000383.1:0-5000 GCA_043718855.1 Saprospiraceae bacterium
TTCACGTTCAACCCCTTCAGGGTTGTGCGAAAGTCCTAACCCAAAAAAGCGGCGACACGACCTGAGTCGTGCCGCCGCTTTTTTCTTTGAGAATCCAAATGCCAAGAGGTCAATCTCGGCTCCCCAGCAGACTCATCAGTAGGTACACGAACTGCACCAGCGCGGCCATCGCAGCCGAAACGTAGGTCATGGCGGCCCAAGTGAGCGCGTCTTTGGCACCCGAATATTCTGCGCCACGCGCAAAACCGCTTTCGTCGAGCCACACCAATGCGCGGCGGCTCGCATCGAACTCCACTGGCAAGGTGATGAGGCTGAACAGCGCAGTGATGCCGAAGGCTACCAGCGCGATGATCAGGAAAATTTTGTTGTTGAACATCCCCATACCGGCCAGACCGAACATGAACAGGTACTGCTGCAACGAAGAGGCGATCTGCACGACTGGCACCAACTGTGAACGCATGGTCAGGAACGGGTACGCGTGGGCGTGTTGCACTGCGTGGCCGCACTCGTGCGCGGCAACTGCGGCGGCGGCCACGTTTTGGCCGTGATACACGTCGTAACTCAGGTTCACGGTGCGGTCGGCAGGGTTGTAGTGGTCGGTGAGTTGGCCCTCCACTTGGGTAATTTGAACATCTTTGAGGCCAAAGTGACGCAGCATGGTAGCGGCGACTTCGGCTCCGCTCATGCCGTTTTGCAGCGGCACTTGGGCGTATTTTTTGAATTTGCTTTTCAGGACCATGCTCAAGATGAAGCCGATGCCCATGAAAAGAAGGCTGATAAGCAGTAACATAGCGATTCAGATTTTTTTGTGAATGAATGGTGTAAGTGAACGATGAACTATAAAGGATAAACTATGGTACGGACAAAAACGCGCTGTGTCACAGGATGTTCAGGCCCATCGCTCAATCTTCAATGCCGGCCCCTCCTTCGCCGAAGGCTACGGCGGGTAAAAATGACGACCTTATGAACCAATCACCTTGAACCCCGTGTACTTCCACAGCGCCTTCGGGATTTGGATGCCTTCGGGCGTTTGGTTGTTTTCGAGCAGCGCGGCCACGATGCGGGCCAGCGCCAGTGCCGAGCCGTTGAGCGAGTGGGCGAGTTGGATGTTGCCCTGCGCGTCGCGGAATCGGGCTTTGAGGCGGTTGGTCTGGAAGGTCTCGAAGCAGGACACCGAGCTCACTTCAAGCCAGCGTTTTTGCGCAGCCGACCACACCTCGAAGTCGTAGGTTTTTGCGGAAGCGAAACCCATGTCGCCGCCGCAGAGCAGCAGGATGCGGTAGGGCAGTTCGAGTTTGTTCATCAACTTCTCCACGTGGCGCACCATGCCTTGCAGGGCCGCGTAGGACTTGTCGGGGTGCTCAATGTGCACGACTTCCACCTTGTCGAACTGGTGGACGCGGTTCAGCCCGCGCACGTGCGCACCCCATGCGCCGGCCTCACGGCGGAAGCAGGGCGTGTAGGCGGTCATGCGGATGGGCAGGTCTTTTTCGGCTATAATCTCGTCGCGCACGATGTTGGTCACCGGCACCTCGGCTGTGGGGATGAGGTAGAGGTTGTCGAGTGTGCAGTGGTACATCTGGGCCTCCTTGTCGGGCAGTTGGCCGGTGCCTCTGGCGGAGTCTTCGTTGACGAGGTGAGGGGGTGCGATTTCTTCGTAACCCGCCTTAACTGCCTCGTCCAGAAAGAATTGGATGAGCGCGCGCTGGAGCCTCGCCCCTTTGCCGCGATACACGGGGAAGCCCGCGCCGGTGAGTTTCACGCCCAGTTCGAGGTCGAAAAGGCCGTACTTTTTGGCTAAATCCCAATGGGCCAGCGCGTCATCTGGGAGGGTCGGGAAAGGTTTTTTCCAGTCCTTCGCCACCTTGTTGTCGTCGGGGGTTTTGCCCTTCGGCACCGTTTTGTGGGGCGCGTTGGGTACGGAGAGCAGCAGAGTTTCGAGTTCCTGCTCGGTGTTGCGCTGGCGCTCTTCGAGGCTGCGGCTGTTTTCTTTGAGCGTGCCGACTTGGGCTTTCATGCCTTCAGCCTCGTCCTTTTTGCCTTGGCCCATGAGTTGGCCGATCTGCTTGGAAAGGCGATTTTGCTCGGCCAGCGACTCGTCAAGTTCGCGCTGAATGGCACGACGCTGGTCGTCGGTGGCCACAATGAGGTCGAGGACTTTGAGTTGCTGTGCCGACCAGTTGCGTTTACGCAGTGCGTTGACGATGCGCTGCTTTTCTTCTCGGATGACTTTTACTTGAAGCATTTGTCTAACGATGAACGAGGAACGAGGAAGTATGAACGAGGAAGTATGAACGAGGAATAGGAAGGCTCATCGTTCATACTTTCTCGTTCATACTTCACTGTCCCCCTTTTTTAAAAAAATCGCGGCAAGGTAGGGTTATTTCAAAATACGATTACCTTTGTCCCGTTCAATCGGTGTCAGCCCTTGATGCTTTGCTGAACAACTTTCCTCTGCACACGTTGTTTTGTCCCTTGTTCCAACAGCCTGTTGGATTCCTGTTTGAGGGCATTTTAAAGCAGCGGAGCAACTCGAAGCCGCATTTCTGACCCCTTACTTTTCGCTTAGCGATTTTCTCAAAATTACCCTCTCCAGATTGCGCCGTTCTATCGGCCAATTCTCGTAAACGCCTCTCTTTTTTTGTCGCATTTTTCATTGCCCAAATCATTCCCACCCTGTGTGCGCGTCGGCTCAACGAAGTTGTTTCGCAGCCTTTTTTTTAAAAAAAACGCTAACGCACCGCAGTCATTTTTTGACTTAATTTTCTGAATTTCAACAAATTCGTTCTCCTTTGGCCCGGCTGCCTCAAACTCAATCTCGCTCCCGCGAGGCCGGAACGCCCAAGTGCTGAACGTTCAATTTTTTCCCGATGTACGACATACTGCAGCTGAACGACAAACTTGTCGCGGAGCTCAAAGAAATTGCCCAACGCCTCAGCGTGAAAGGCTACAACAAACTCACCAAGCAGGATTTGGTCTATAAAATTCTGGACGAGCAAGCCCTTGCCGAAAAATCCAAAAACGTGGGCGACGTGCCTGTGGTGGACGAGCCTAACCCTCAAACAGGTCGTCGCCCTCGAAAGGTGACAAAATCGGGCGACGAAATGCCCAAAAGTGATCTACCGCAAGATACGTCTGCTCTCCCCGAAACCGATTCTACTCCGACGGTTGCGACGGATGAGCAAACCTCCAACCGCGAACAAGCACGAGGCCGAAGCCGAGGCAACGACAGCTGGCGCGACCGCAGAGACGGGCTGGCTCAGCAAAATAGGCCCCAACAGCCCCCGCAACGCCCAGAGGGCGATTTCCCGAGCGAAGATGAGCCTCAGCGTGACAGTGTGAGCGACCAACGACGCGACCAAAACCAGCGGCGCGATCAAAACCAAATACCCTCCAACAATCCGCAACAGCAGGGCAACGCTCAAAACCGGAACCGTCAGCAACAGGGGCAGCCGCAAGGGCAAAATCAAAACCCGCAGCGCCGCTGGGAAGACCGTCAGGGTAGTGCCGACCCACAACAACGCCGAGACCGCAACCGCGACCGTTGGGAAGAACGCCGTAATCGGGACCGTCCCAACCGCGATCAACGGCCAGGTACACCAGGGCTTTTTGATCCAGAGGTCAACAAACTCAACTATGTAGAGGAGGTGTACACAGTGCCAGCCAATGGCGACGACGAGGAGGAGGAAATGGTGGTGCGCCGTCCAATAGCAGTTGCCGCTCCGGCAGAAGCCCCCCCAGAAACACCCCTTCAGGAACCAGAGGTGGAAGTGATGCCTCAGATGCAACGGGAAAAATTTGATGTGGAACTTGACGGCCTCATTGAAGGCCTTGGTACCCTCGAAATGATGCCCGACGGCTACGGTTTCCTCCGCTCACCCGACTACAACTACCAGACCAGCCCCGATGATATCTATGTGTCGCCTTCGCAAGTCAAACTTTTTGGCCTAAAAACCGGCGACACGGTACGCGGCGCAGTACGCCCCCCGAAGGAGGGCGAAAAGTATTTTGCGCTGCTCCGCGTCAGCAAAATCAACGGCCTCGACCCCAAAGATGTACGCGACCGCGTACCCTTCGACTACCTCACGCCGCTGTTCCCGACCTCCAAGTTCTCGATGCTCACAAGCCCTACCGGGCGCGACTTCGGCAACCGCATCATTGACCTCTTCACCCCCATCGGCAAGGGTCAGCGCGGTCTCATCGTGGCACAGCCCAAGACGGGTAAAACCTTCTTACTCAAAGACATCGCCAACGCCATCACCAAGAATCACCCAGAGTGCTACGTCATCGTGCTGCTGATAGATGAGCGCCCTGAGGAGGTGACCGATATGCGCCGCAGCGTGAAAGCCGAGGTAGTAGCCTCTACTTTTGACGAAACCGCCGATAACCATGTGCGCCTCGCCAACATCGTGTTGGAAAAAGCCAAGCGCATGGTGGAGTGCGGCCACGACGTGGCCATCCTGCTCGACTCCATCACCCGCATGGCACGGGCCTACAACACCGTAGCCCCTGCCAGCGGCAAGGTACTTTCTGGTGGTGTGGAAGCAACAGCATTGCAGCGGCCCAAAAAATTCTTCGGTGCTGCCCGCAACATCGAAAACGGCGGCTCGCTCACGATACTCGCCACCGCGCTCATCGACACTGGCTCGAAAATGGACCAAGTGATTTTTGAGGAATTCAAGGGCACGGGTAACATGGAGTTGCAACTTGACCGCAACCTCGCCAACCGCCGCCTCTACCCCAGCATTGACTTGACCAAATCGAGTACCCGCCGCGAAGACCTGCTGCTCGACAAGGACACCCTGCAACGGATGTTCATCCTCCGCAACCACTTGGCCGACATGAAGCCGGAGGAAGCGATGGAATTTATGAAAAAGCAAATGCTGCACACCTCCTCGAACGACGAGTTTCTGGAGAATATGAACCGGTAGCAGTGAGCGGTGAGCAATGAGCGGTGAGCAGTAATGTAACTGCTCATTGCTCACTGCTCACCGCTCACC
>JAYSUY010000384.1:0-1848 GCA_043718855.1 Saprospiraceae bacterium
GTCACCCAAGATGTGGGCGGACGGGTGTATCAGGGGCTGACGGTGACGCTGAGAAATCAGTAGGGAAATGATGAATGATGAATGATAATCGGCCCAATCAATTGATTTACAATGACTTGACCCATTCATCGTTTACAGTTCATCGTTTATAGTTCATCGTTCACGTACCTTCGTCCCAAAAATATGTCCATGAAAAATTTTTTCCCACTCAGCCTGCTGACCGCACTGCTGCTCTCTGCCTGTGTCAACGATCAACCCCGCACTTTGCCTATACTCGGCGAGCGCGATGTGGTGAACGGCGATACGATCTACCCTACCATCCCTGATTTCGCCTTCACAGACCAAGACAGCCAGTCTGTGACCAACGCCACCTTCGCGGGCAAGGCCTATGTGGTGGATTTTTTCTTCATCCACTGCCCCACCATCTGCCCAAAAGTGAAGGCCAACGGACTGCGCTTGTATGAAAAATACAAAAACGACGACCGGCTGCTGATGCTCTCCCACTCCATCGATACGAAGCACGACACGGTAGCGGCGCTTTACCACCATGCTCAAAAACTGGGCATTGACTCCAAAAAATGGCGGCTTGTGACAGGCGACCACGATGCGATCTATGCCATTGCCGACAATTATTTCAGCGTAGCGGTGCTAAACCCCGATGCACCGGGCGGCTTTGACCACTCTGGGCGGCTCATTTTGGTGGATAAAAACCGCCACGTTCGCTCATTCTGCGATGGCACCAATGCTGAGGAAGTGGACCGCTTCATGCAGGACATTGACCTGCTGCTGGCAGAGAAATAGAGGGTTAGGGTTTTGCAAAAAAGCCGTCATTTCCACAGTTTTTCCAAGCCATGTGTGTAACTGCGCGTACTTTGGGAGGCGTTTTGCAATTCACCAACCATTCAGAAATTTATGAAAAAACAACTCCGCCTTTCACTCTCTCTGCTCCTCCTTTTCCTCGCTTGCGCCGCCATTACCCGTGCCCAGTCCGCTTGCGGCGGTCCGCCCAGCGATGTGCCTCCCGCCGAAAGTTGCCCAGAAGCCTGCATCTACTGTAGTTTCGATGGCTACATGGGTACCACTGCTGGTTATCAGGGCAACGGCATCCCGCCCGGCGGCTTTTGCAGCATGATTCAGAACGACCAGTGGCTGGGCTTCATCGCCGGGGCTTCATCGGCCACGTTTAGTATCATCCCCTCCAACTGTAGTGGCGGCAACGGGGTGCAAGTGGCACTTTATGAAGGCTGCAACACTTCCCCCCTCGCCTGCAACGGCGGCTGTGCGGGCTGCGGTAACCAGACCACCACCATCGCAGCCACGATGGTGATCGGCACGAACTACTTTTTGCTGATTGACGGCTTTTCGGGCGACGAGTGCGACCTGCAAATCAGCGTCAGCCCACCCAATGCAGTGAAGGCTCCACTCGTTGGGCCGCTGTCGGCGATACAGGGCCGTGACACGGTTTGCCCCAGCGCTACGGTGAAATACCTGCTGCCCAGTGTGACGGGCGCAGGGGCTTATACTTGGTCGAGCACCACACCTGGCGTTACGTTTAATGGTAAGTTTTCGCCAGCAAACTTCGATGCGCCCGATGGGCGGGTCGTGAATGTCTCTTTCCCCGGCAACCTGAATGGCTCGGTGCAACTCTGCGTCAACGCCAATAACTCCTGCAGCACTGGTGGCAGCATCTGCAAAACGGTGCAGGTAAAAAAACTGCCTGTGACCGTGCTGCCGCCCGTCACCATCGCCGCCAGTCAACTGCCCTACACACTGCCCTGGGGCGAAGCCGTAAATGCCGCTGGCACCTACCAAACTACGCTCACTTCCTCCATCGGCTGTGACAGCACG
>JAYSUY010000385.1:0-14912 GCA_043718855.1 Saprospiraceae bacterium
GACCAGAAGAAAATCCGCCCTATGATCCTGAAAGACATTGCCGACGAGACGATGCTCGACATCTCCACAGTATCGCGGGTGGCCAACTCCAAGTATGTGCAGACGGAGTTTGGCACCAAGCGGCTCAAACAGTTTTTCTCCGAAAGCCTCAGCACTCAGGACGGCGAGGAGGTGTCGACTTTGGAGGTGAAAAAAATCCTTACCGACATTATCGGCGAAGAGTCGAAACGCCGCCCACTGTCAGACGAAAAACTGAAATCCATCCTGTTGAAAAAAGGCTACAACATCGCCCGCCGCACGGTAGCCAAGTACCGAGAGCAACTGAATATCCCGGTTGCGCGGCTCAGGAGAGGGCTTTGATGATGCTACCCCGACAAGGTCGGAAGGGCTGTAGCCCTTCCGACCTTTATGCCGCAATTTTGAGCAAGCGGCGGCATTGGTTTCGGGAGGTACATGATTTGAGGTATAAGCGGTACAGGATTTGCACTACGGGAGAGACTTTCCGTACTTTGGCAGTCTCAGTACGCACCGTACTCATCAAAACGTACCTCACTCATGGAAAAACGACTACACCTCTCTCTCCTGTTCTTGGCCTTCGCGCTCGTCCGCTTGAACGGGCAAGGCACTTTCCCTAATCCGTTCGATATGTCGGGCGGTGCTACGTTTACGCTCCCTTTTTTCAACCACTGCGGTATGCCCAGCTGCGATCCGCCAGCCCACATGGCCGTTGGGGAGGAAGCAATCGTTGCCCAGGGGGCTTTCGTCACGCCTATTTTGGGCGATGCCTCCTACGGCACTGCTCAGGGAAACTGGTATGGAGAGGGGCCAAACGGGATCAGTTATGAATCCAGCAATTCCGAGACCCGCGCTTGCTTCCTGCTCAACCTGATCACGACCAACCGGCAAGATATCGCTGTAGGGTGGAAAGTGAATGACATCAATGTGTACCCCAACACCGCTTACATCGAACTGCAATATCGGATCGGCACTACCGGCAATTTTATTGACGTGACTGGCGATTTTTACCAGCAAGGCACCACGCCCTCTGGCACGATATTCAGCCTGACGCTGCCTGCTGTCGCGAACAATGTGGCACTGGTGCAGGTGCGCTGGATTTACTACGAAATCGGCACTGGTGCTACCGACCGCTTGGCCGTAGACGACATCACAGTGTCGTCGTCGCCACTGCCAGTGGAACTCACCCGCTTCGATGCCTATGCTCAGCACAACGAGGTGCTGCTGGAGTGGCAAACTGCTACGGAAAGCCACAACGCCCAGTTCGTGGTAGAGCGCAGCAGCGATGGCCGCACATTTTCCACACTCCGCACACTGGCTGGAGCAGGCGACTCGCGCAGCCCGCTCGACTACACCACAACCGACGCAGTGCCGCTGCGCGGGCAGTCATTTTATCGGTTGAAACAGGTGGATTTTGACGGCACGTTTGAGTACGGCCCGGTACGGGCGGTGTTCATGGGCGGCGCAAACACTGTTCGCCTTGTGCCTACGCTGGTCGCCGATGCACTCACGGCTTCCATGCCCGAAGCCAGCTTGGAAGACATCCGCTGGACCATTTTTGACCTGCAAGGCCGCTCCCTACGTACCGGAGTTTGGCCCGCTGAGACTGCGGAACTGCCCCTCTCGTTAGGCGATTTGCCGACGGGCGGCTACATTTTTAACGCTGGAGGAAAGGCTCAGCGGTTCTTCAAAAATTAAAAACTTACGCTCCTCCACCGAGACAACAATGGGACACGGATGGAACGGATTAGACAGATAAAGAACAGATTTAGAGAAAAATCCGTCCTAATCCGTCTCATCCGTTCCATCCGTGTCCCATTGTTGTCTCGGTGGGCAGTTAACTCAGTTCAGCACCACCACTTTCGTGATCACGGCATCGGGACTCTCGAAACTTTCGGAACTCGTGGCAAACACCAAGTACACGCCCGACGCGGCCCGGCGACCGAGGTAGTCGCGTCCGTTCCACACCGCTTGGCCACCGAGGGCCTTGCCTTCGTACACCAAGTTGCCCGCCACATCAGTGATTTTCACGTTCGCATCGCGGGCGAGGCCGTAGATGGCGATGGGGCCATCGTAGTCGGGCCGCACCGGGTTGGGGTAAGCGTAGGGTGCTGCGCTGTTCACTTTTCCGCCCGAAGTGGCCTCTCCGCGCAGGGTCTGGATGCCTTTTTCGGTGGCGATCCACACCTCGCCGTTCACCGGGTCGATGGCGATATCGGCCACCACGTTGTCGAAGAGCGGGCTGTTGGTAGCGGTGAAACGGGCCACTTGCTCCAAGCCGTCGGGGGACTGCACAAAGATGCCGTTGTTGGTGCCAAACCACTTGCGGTTGGCGCCGTCCACCGCGATGGTGCGCACATCCTCGGTCTCCAACAAGTAGCCGTTGAAGCCGTCCACGTTCACGATGCGGCGGCGGCCCGTGCAGTTGTCCTCAAACACGCTGCTGCCACACTCGAAACTCACTGCACCCTGCTGGGTACCTACCCATACATCACCTTCGAGATCAACGGTTACGCTGCTCACCGTGCTGGTGGGCAACACGCTGTTGGCGGTGGTGAATATTTTGTAGCGGTCATCCGCCGGGCTGTCGAGGTCTTTGCCGCTGTCGTACACCATCACGCCGCCCTGAAAGGCGAGTGTAAACCACTTGTAACCGCTCTGATCTACAGCGATTTGCAACACGTTTCGGGCTGGTGCAGCAGAAAAATTGCGCAAGGTGCCGTCGGCTTTCAGCACTGCAATGGGTGCAGCCGCGCCGTAGTTGCTGATCCACAGGTTATTTTGTTTGTCAAATGCTAAGCCGCCGATGGCTGTGCGGGTTGTGCCCGCCTCCCCTGCATTTTGCAGGATGGAGTTGTCTTTGGTGTAGCATTTTGCCTTGCCATCGCTGCCTACTTCCACCAAACCTTGGGTGAAACTGCCGATGTAAAATTTGTCCTCCGTCGGGTGAGCAGCTACGCGCCAGAACGCCTCAGTGCAGTTTTGTTGATCCAATTCAGGATTGGTCCCCCGATGAAACCGCCGCCAATTGCCGTTTTCCAAAATATCGATACCACGCCGAGTTGAAATGGCTCCTAAAAACTGGTTGGCTCCCAAACACGAGGCCAACACCCGTCCATTGCCGATCGCAATTTCCGTAGTACCATGCTCGTAGGGCGAGTTGAACCGGAAGTTGTCGCATACTGGGGTGGCAGGATTCAAGTCCACGAAGCGGAACTGCTCTGCGAAATCAGCCAGCCAAAATTTCTTAGTTCCATCCTCGATGCCGTGAATCGGCTGCCCCGAATTGCACTGCCATGAAATTTCGTAGCGGGCACCCGTAGGCTCCATGTAATCAATGCTACCGTTGAAATCTTTGCGCCACGAGATCATCAGCCCTGTGCCTTCGGCAGTGAGGTAGTTGATTTCGCGGTCAGCATTTGAAGCTGCCTCCGTAGCTGGGCCAGTGCCGTCGTAGCGGAACACTTTTTTCCCGATGCCCGCAAACAGGCCATTGTTCCAAGTCAGCATCGCCTTCACGGCTTGCCCTGCGGGAAAGCCCTCCGCTGCACCGAGCAAGCGCCAGCGGCTGAAATCAGCCGGATTGTCGTCGTTTTTGGGGAGAAAAAACAGGCCGTCCTCTGTACCAGCGTAGAGTCCATCGCCAAACACCGCGAACGAGCGCACGGGTACTCCGGTGAACACGGTGTATTCCACGTCGGTGGTCTGCAAACTCATTTTCACCACCCCAAAACCGCAAGCGAGGTAGGCCGTTTTGCCATCAAACGCTACCGCGTACACCCGCTTGTCGCCGATAATGTTCTGGTTTTTTTTGATGAACGGCAGGTTGACCACCGAGCCATCAGCGGGCTTGTACAAATCAAGGTTGCTGTTGGAATACACAATCAACAGATTCTCTGTCAATGCATTGTACCGCACAATGTTCATTCCGATATCGCTCAGGCCCTGCACTTTGGTGATGAATTTTGGACTGCGCTCGGCTTTGTCCACCTCCACCACCGCCCACTCGGTGGCAAACCAAACCTTCTGGCTGTTCTGGGTCACATGAGTGGCCCGCTGCCAAGGCAGACGCTCCTGCCACTCGTTTAGTTTGAGATCGGAGAGCGAGTCAGAGCGGTTCTGGGCATTGGTTTTTACCAGAAAAAGTAGGGCAAGCAGAGAGAGAAAAAGGTAGCGCATGGTCGGTTGTGTGACAGTGTAGACTTTAACCCAATGGTGCGGTGGCCTCCCAATCGGTTGCCTCTCTGTTGGCTGTTGGCTCTTAGCCATTGACTGTTGGCAAAATGCCAATGGCTAAAAGCCAACAGCCAACAGTCAACCCCGGTACAAGCGGCTGCCATCAAGGTACTCCCACACGGCTTCGGGTACGAGGTAGCGCACGGATTTTCCGGTCTGAATGCACTCGCGGATGTAGGTGGCTGAGATATCGAGCATCGGGGCCTGGCAGATGTGTACCCGCTCGTGATGGGCTAGTGTGCCGAGCTCGCTGCCGGGCCGCTGATAGACGTAGACATCGTGTTGAGCCAGTATTTGCTCGTAGTTTTTCCAGGTATGGAACGTGGCCAAGTTATCGCCGCCCATGATGAGCGCAAAAATGCGCTCTGGATGCTTCTCGCGCAGCGCTGCCAATGTGTCCACCGTATACGAGGGTATGGGCAGAGAGAATTCGATATTGGAAGCCTCAATCTTGGGGTTGTCGCCTATGCCCAGCCTTACGAGGTGCAGGCGGTCGTGATCGCGGGCGAGCGTTTTTTTAGACTTGTGGGGGTTATGAGGACTCACCACGAGCCACACTCGGTCCAAATCGGTTTGTGTCGCCATGTAGTTGGCGATGATCAGGTGTCCGATGTGCACGGGATTGAAAGAGCCGAAAAAGAGGCCGATTTTCATGGAAAAACGATTGGCTTATAGCAGTTGGCCATTGGCAAGAGCGGCAGCAGATAACGGCCAATGGCCAACTGCCAACCGCCATTACTGACCAATTTTTTTGTCTTCCTCGCTCACACGATTGAGCAGGTCATGCACCCGGTACATCTCGTCTATGGTGTCGTCAAGGAAAAACTCGATTTCGGGCATACGGCGCATTTGTCTGCCGATTTTGCCGGCCAGTGCTTGGCGAAGGCGGGTGCGGGTGTCTTCTAACCCGAGGATGACTTCCTGCTTGAGTTCCGTGCCGTATACGCTGATGTAAATTTTGGCCACCAACAAGTCGGGGGTCATTTTCACGTCGGTGAGGGTCACGAGTTTATCGCGGCCATAGATATTGGGACCTTCTTCGGTGAGGATCATGCCGAAGTAGCGGCGTATGAGTTCGCCAACTTGTTTCTGACGGATGCTTTCCATGTGCGGTGGTTGCTGGTTTTGGGTTGTCGGTGTTGAGTTGTTTGGCGGCTACGGGACATTTCTGGACCCCAAAAGTGCCGCGAAGGTAAGGCGTTCCGAACCTTATTTTCCCGAATGCCCATTTGGAGGGTCTGTTTCCAAATTTTCATTGGAAAATTTTTGAGGGCGGTTTGGTTTTTCAGCAAGGGCGGGTCTATCTTTGCCCCGCTTTTTTAGGTAAGCACCTGATCTCGTAGCTCAGTCGGTAGAGCACTTGACTTTTAATCAGGGAGTCATGGGTTCGAGTCCCATCGAGATCACGCTTCAAGCCTCGGCACTTTGCCGGGGCTTTTTTTATGCCCATTTGCCTCCTTAATTTACTGCATTCGGTTAAAAAAAATATAGCCACTCGCCTGTGGTTTGTTTTTTTGGACATCGGTAGGCTTTCAAGGGTAAGCGGCTGATTCAGTCCAAAACTCCCAAACAAGCTCCTTTTCCCATCTGGGTTAAGGTGTTTTTTGAAGGCAATACGAATTTTGAGTGCCGCGTTCGGCTGCTTTATCGCTCTACGGGAGTGCTCACCCCGGCAAATCCTACTTTTCACTTCTTTCATTGCTTTGCTTGGAACAACTGCGTTGCACGTTCCGAGCCATCTTTTCATTGCCAAAATCTTCAGCCATGTAATATTTTTCTCTTCACCAACCATTCCTTTACCGATGCGTAGTTTACATTTAATCTTACCCTCCGCCTTTTTAATCCTCTCATTGCCAATTGCTTATTGCCAAACCCAACTAAATGATTGTAGTAATCTCGGTCTCGAACTCGGCACTTTTCACGGGTGGAAGGCAGGCTATGGCACTTGGAGTGTCGATCCTGTCAACAACGCCGCTGTGATCGAATCGCAGGCCAACGGCTTCCAGCCAGAGCAGCACAGAATCCGACACAAAAGTGAAGGCAACGTGCCGGAAATCACCGCAGAAGCCGTTCCGTTTGTGCCGCCAGGCAGTGATTATGCCATCCAACTCGGCAACGGCATCAACGGTGCTCAGTTCGAATACCTGACCACTTCCTTCCGGGTGGATGCCGACAACACACTTTTCCAGTACCAGTTTGCCGTCATTTTTGAAGACCCCAACCACGACCCCGTGCAGCAGCCGAGGTTCGAGTTGAGGGTGACCGACCAGCAAGGCAACACCTTGCCCTGCGGGTATTACCAAGTCACGGCAGCCGGAGACGTGGAAGGCTTCAAAAGTCAGGGAAAAATCCGCTACCGCGACTGGACGACTGCCGGTGTGGACTTGCGCAACTACGTGGGCCAAGTGGTCACGTTGCGCATAAGCACTTTCGATTGCAGCAAGGGTGGGCACTGGGGCATGGCTTTGTTCGATGCTTCCTGCCTGTCCACCAAAATCAAGCCGCTGAACTATTGCCCCGGCGTTGACTCGGTGCTGACCTTGGAAGCCCCCCTCGGTTTTCGCAACTACGTCTGGTCCACTGGCGCAGTGGGGCGCACAGCCACTGTAACCAAGCCCACTCCCGGTGCCACCATCGCGGTAAAATTCACGCCATTTTCCTCTCTGTCAGACAGTTGCCGCTTGCTCCTCTCCTTCACGGTGCCTACCGGGCCAGAAGTGCTGCCCAGCAGTCAAGCCATTTTCTGCGAAGGCAGTTTGGTGAAAATCGAGACCGACTACTACGGTGAAAACTTCAAATACCGGTGGCAACCGAGCGGCGACACGAGTCGAGTGCTGGTAGTGGACAAGCCGGGGACTTACGTGGTGCAGATACTCAAACCAGGCGGCTGTGTGCTGACCGACACGATTGAGATGCGCACTGTGACGGCACCAAAAGTGGCGATAGAGTTCGACAACCTCTCCTGCGACGGCATCAATGACGGCTCGGTAAAAGCCATCGTGACCGCTCAAGAACCGATTTCGTTCCGCTGGAACACCGGCCCGGACAGCAGCGCCGCCCTGCGCAACATCCCCTCTGGATATTACCAAGTGGTGGTGACGGGCGGTGTCACGGGCTGTACGGCAACTGCCGGACACTGGCTGGTGCAGAACGACAGCGTGACCGCCCATGCCCGCCTCCTGCGCTTGCCTCTGTGCGACAATTGGCCTACTGGTGAGGCGACCGTCGTGGCTGCCGAAGGCATCCCACCCTACTCCTACGCTTGGAGTACAGGGATGGAGCAGCAAAACACAGCACTGACACGGGGCGGTACTTTCCGGGTGACGGTGACGGACGCAGATGGCTGCGAGGCAGTGGACAGTGTGTTCGTGCAGCCCATGCGGGCCGATGCCGAAACAGAGGGTAACATCTGCCACGACGGGCGGGCAGGAGCCATCGAAATCAATGCTTTCGGCGGCACGCCACCGCATCGATACGCGCTGG
This sequence comes from Saprospiraceae bacterium, assembly GCA_043718855.1. Classification (GTDB taxonomy): domain Bacteria; phylum Bacteroidota; class Bacteroidia; order Chitinophagales; family Saprospiraceae; genus M3007. Next base: position 7,735 of record JAYSUY010000385.1, read on the forward strand.
GCAACAGCCCGTTTGGCACAGCATCCGAGTTTGGGCAACTGCTCACCGGCCCGTACACCTACCGGGTGCAAGACAACAGCGGCTGCATCCGTCATTTTGAAACGGAGGTCAAAAACCTGCGCTCCGAGCCTTTCCGCATCCAACTGCCGCACGATACGAGCATCGTGGTGGGTGAATACTTGGACGTGGAGATGTGGCACAACTATCCGTTGGGTTCGGTGACTTGGTTTGGCCCCTGCTCAGACAGTTTGTTCGGTGTGACGGTGGCCACGCTGCGCCCTATGTCGTACTGCGCCCTGTCGGTTGCCGCTACCGATACTTTCGGCTGCCCAGCCACCGCTACCATGCGGGTGCAGGTGCGAAAACAGTACAACTTGTACATTCCCAACGTGTTCATGCCGCCCAATGGCCAAGACAACAGCACATTTTACGCTTCGGTACAAGTCGAGCAGTTGAAGCAAATACACAGCCTACGCATTTTTGACCGTTGGGGAAATCTCGTTTTGGAGGACTTCGACTACCAGCCCAACGCGGTGGAGCAGGGCTGGAACGGTACGACCACCGGGCAGGAAGCACCGCCGGGTGTGTATGTGTACCAGTTCGATATTGAGTTCATCGATGGCTACCGGCAGATATTTTCGGGCGATGTGACGCTGGTGCGCTGAGGGGCATTGACCTGAAACGACTGTGGCACACCTGATGTCAGGTGTGCCACAGTCGTTTTTTGAGAGAGAGTTTATGTGCTCCATCATTTTGGGAAACCCGACTCTTTCCAGCATTGGAAAACGTCCAATTCTTCTTGCATTAGTTGGGCGGAACCAGACTTGGGCATTGTTTTTTTGACAACGGCTGATTCGTACATCTCCGCAAAGTGGATGGACACATTTTCGTATTGTGCAGAGTATGTCCAATTTGAGGTACCCGCACCACCAGTACCATGGCAGGTTCCACTGGCGCATTTGTTGGATAGAATTGCCTGCATTTTGCCGCTGTTGGAGGAGAACGTAGCACCCGTTATTTTGCTACAATCGACCTTGTCATCATCTTTTTTGCAGGCATTGGTAGCGAATGCGAAGAGTGCAAGCAGGAAGAGTGCGGCACTCCAGACGGCAGATTTTTTCATGTACATGATGGTGTGAAATTGATAAGTAGGTGAAAAAGTAGGTTGTGAAGGCCCAGTTTGGGCATATTTGGGTGCGACAAGGTAAAAACAGGTTTTTTATGGGCCACTACTCCCTACACTTTTACTGGTTCAAGTACATCATTTTCACCTCGTAAGCCCCACTCACCACCACCTTCGCGCCCTCCTCGATGCCCTTCAAAATCAGCGTCCGCGTACCGTCGTCTTCGCCCGTCTGGACGTAGGCCAACTCGTACTCCTCCGGGGCGTGTTTCAGAAAAACCGCCGTCTTGCCGTTGATTTCCGTCAGGGCCGAGTTCGGTACCGAGATTTGGCGGCTGGTCTGGTTGTTCAGGGCTTTCAGCGTCACGAACTCGCCGATTTTGAACTCGCCGCGCGGGTTGTCCATCTCGAACAGCACCCGCTGACTTTGGTTGCCGGGGTTCATCGTTTGGGCTTGCGAGATCAGCCGCACCTCCGCGCTTTTGTGGTCGTCGGTGCTGCACGTCACTAAAAATTTGTTGCCCGAGCGCACCACCGGCACGTCGCGGTCGTACACCTGTGCCTCCACGTACACCTTGCTCAGGTTGGTGATGGTGAAAATCGTCTGCCCCGCCGACACCTCCGCGCCCCGCGCGAGCGTGAACGCACCTACCACCCCGCTGATCGGGGCGACCAACTGCACTGTGCGGCTGTTGGCTGCCGTGTTGGCGCTAACTGTCTTTTTTTCAAGCGTTTGCAACTCAGCCAAAGCCTGAGCGTAGTTTGCTTCGGCGGCTTGCACATCGCGCCCAGCGGCGATGTCGGCTATTTTTTTCAGCCGCTCCAATTCGCGCTGGGTGGCCGCGACGCGGGTTTTTGCCACCTCGATTTGCACCGCTATGCCACTGTTGTTGGATGCGATGCTCACCTCCTCGGGCGTACCGATGTTTTGTTGCAACACGGCCAGCACCTGACCGGCGCGAACGGTTTGGCCTACCGCCACGCTCAGCCGCACGATGCGACCGCTCTGCGGGGCCGATACCATGCCCAATCCGCCGGAGGCTGGAACGACCGTGCCGAACATCGTGGTGGCCGACTGGTAATCCCCCACCGCGATGGGCTGGGTCAGGATTTCAAACAAAAACTGGGTCTCCTTCGGCGCGTCCACCGTCTTGCCGTAGCCGCTGCCGCCCGATTTTGGGCCGTGCGGCTCGTCGCCGTGCGCAAGGGCCGGGTTCCAGTTGGGGGCCGATAGCCAGGCGCTTGCCAGCAGCAGCACCGCCGTCAGGGTGCGGTTTCTTTTTCGGGAAACAAACAGTACCAGCGCGCCGCCTGCTATCAAGCCGAGCAGGAAAACCAGCCAACTGCTCATGCCCGCGCTTTCCGCCGGGCCCGCTGCCGCTTCGGGCTGGGGCAGGGCCTTGCCCACCTCTAGGCCCGTCACCCCAATCAAATCCGCCCCGTTGGGGTGCGTCACCTGCACGTTGAGGGTGTAGTTTTTGTTTTCCAAAAAAGTCGTGTGCAGTTCGTAAACACCCGGCGAGAGCGGATGCACCTCAAAAACCTGCTGCGGGTTTTCGGCTGCGCTTATTTTCAGTTCGGCCTTGTCAATCGGGCGGTTGGTGAAATAATCGGCCACGAACAAAGTCAGGTGCGCTTCCTGCCCGGCGGTCAGTTCGGGGTAGTACAGCGTGAGTTCGTACTTGTCCGATTCGGCGTAGAGGGTGAAGTGGTCTGCGCCGGGCTTGGCGGCGACATCGGCGGCTTTGGCGGCTTCATCACCGTGCGCGGCGTGGGTGGTGCCGTCGGCGTGGGTGTGGGCTTCCTGCGCCGACAGGAGCGACGGCAGCAGCAAGGCAGAGAGGAAAAACAATAAGTGTTTCATATTTTTGACTTTAAATTTTTTTGATAAAAGGTTGACAATCATTCCCCCAGCAAATACCGCATCCGCAAACGAGCCGAATTGAGCGTGTTTGCCTGCTCGACATATTACCGCATGGGCTTCGTCCAGCGTTCGCAAAAACGTGACGAAATCCATCTGCCCGGCTTGGCGCATTCATGTGGCCACCTTGATGAGGGCTTGGCTGCGGGGCAGGGCTTCGCGCTGGTGGTACTGCACCCGTTCGAGCGCGATGACGGCTTCGATGCGCAAGTGGTCGAGTTCCATTTTCACAGCCCACTGCTGGACTTCGGCACGGCCACTGGCGGCATACTACTGGACATTTTACTTTTAAACACAGAGGGACAGAGAAACTAACTCTTTGGAAGCCAGTTGATTAAAATCAACTCTCTGCCTTTGTGCTTCTGTGTTCCAAAAATATCCAGCAGTATGCACTTGCGGTTCGTGATTCGGCTTCGACGGCCTTCCGACCGGAGCGGTAGCCGCTGCTTCGGGCTGTGGCAGAGCCTTGCCGACTTCCACATCTTTCACCCCGATCAAGTCCGCGCCGTTGGGGTGCGCCACCTGCACGTTGAGCGTGTAGGTTTTGTTTTCAGGAAAAACAGCGTGCAATTCGTACACCCCCGGCCCCACCGGATGCACCTCGAAAGTCGCCGCTGGATTTTCCAAAGTACTGATTTTCAGGTCGGCCTTGTCAATCGGGCGGTTGGTGTGGTAGTCGGCTACATAGAGGGTGAGGTGCGCTTCCTGCCCGGCCGTGAGAGTAGGGTAGTACAGCGTCAGTTCATACTTGTCCGACTGGCCGTACACGGTGAAGAGGTCGGCGGCGACTTTGCCAGTGGGCAGTTCGTCACCGTGCGCGAAGGCTTTTTTTGGAAAAAAAAACGCTGTGGCGAGGAGGAGCGTGAGGGCGATCGGGCGGTGAGCGGAGCGGAATGGGTGCATGGTGGGTGTTTTTTAAAAGTAAAGGTAAAAACTTAGCCGCCCTCAGGAACGGTGCTGGAATCCATGTTTCATGTTTATAGATTCCGGACGGGTAGAATTGCTGAAATCTCAAAGGGGTTTTATGTAGAAATGTGCTTCAAAAACATGGAATCCCTTCCGAATTTTTACCAAACACCTCTGTCGCGCTATAAACCTGGATTCCCGAACAGGGCAATCGCCTCAAAATCTGGAAGCCCCGGAGGTGCGCAGCAAAAACAGGTGTCTGCTACGCCCCGCTGGGGCTAAAACCTTCTGGGGGCAATCTTGTCTACCGATGCTGCGCCCCGCTGGGGCTTCGCCACTGCCTGCAAACCCGCTTCCAGATGTGGTACGTTTGCCCTGAGATTGACTGGACTGACCTCTTAGGGACGCGCCAACAATAACCTGGTCATTTGATGCCGCCCTTTATTCCACCATATCGCGCCTATTTTTCTTTAAATAACCCCATTATTCGCAAAAAAATAGGCTTATCAGGTGAAAAAATGGCTGACCTCAAATGACCGGGTTATTGTTGGCGCGTCCCTTAGTTTTTACTTGACAAGTTATTTAACCCGTTCCTTAACCGCTTGTTATATGGTACTAGAGCCTTCTTGCAACCTCATCTGCGCCACGATTCTCACGGGCGTTTACGATGTAAACAGAAACGAAGAAGTGGCGGAGGATGATTTTGATCTCATCAAAGACTGGTACGACTCCATTGTTCGCCTCCGATTGAGGGGAATTGTTTTTCACAACATCTTTTCACCCAAAACGATCGAGGCTTACGAGAACGAGCAGGTGACGTTTGTCGCCGTTCCTTTCGACAAGTCGCTCAATCCCAATGTGTTCCGGTATTTGGTGTACCAAGATTTTATCGCACAACATTCGGATCAGATCGCCCACCTGTTTGTGACGGACATATCGGACGTGACAGTGTTGCAGGATCCGTTCGTGCAGCCCCTGTTTTTGAGCCACCCTGAGGCGTTGTTTTGTGGCGACGAGCCAGAGGTGTTGGACAATGAGTGGATGCGCAACCACTCGACTCACCTGCGCAATTCGATCGGGGGCTTTGCCGAGTATGAGCGGCAGCACCAGCAACAGACGCTGCTGAACTGTGGCATCATCGGCGGCAACGTCCAGGTGATGAAAACCTTGATGGATCATCTGGCACACATCCACCGCAGTTACACCGTACACAACCCAACGCTGTACACGCTTGATATGGGTGCCTTCAATTTCGTAGCGCGTACAGTGTTTGCAGGTCGTTTGCTGCACGGTGCGCCCATAAATACACGGTTCAAGGGCTATGAATCCGAGCGGGAAGATTGCTGGTTTCGACATAAATAAACCTTGTGGGCAACTCCACCCGATATGATCTTTTGGCACCATAATTTGGGCAGATCCGTCCAGTGTGCGGGTTTGTTTCAGGAGAAGTCGGTTGTTTTCGAGGCTTTACCGTGCTGATTTGGGCAGAAAAAGGTCTTTTTCAAAAAAAGAACCTTACTTGGCCGTCGTTTTTTTTCACAAAAACTCCTTTTCTATGCGTTAAAGTAAAAAATAAAAAACTTTGATAGTCAGTAAATTAGGGCCTTTAGTTTTCTAATAAATGCAGAAACAAAAGTTCACAAGCATCAAAAATTGTCTTTGACAGCAAAAGATGCGCCCCTCACTTTTGTACCATAAATGGTGGGGGTAAATGAATCTCCGCTAAAGATATGTTCATGGGAATACACAATTCAGGGGATGGCGGGTCCCCTCCTCAGCAGAGGGGACTCGCTTGACCTGATGTGCTCAAAAAATCACTCCGCTCTGGTTCGCCCGGAGCCACCAGTCTTGATGTTCATGGGATTATAATTTGTTGTAAGGACCGCGCCCAAAGGGGTGCGGTTTTTTTTTGCCCCTGCGGTTGGTGCAGTACTGATATTTGCGGTGCTTAAGCGCCACGACATGAAATGTCTCGCAAAGGCGCAGAGGCGCGAAGGTTTGATTTCGACCACGACACCAAGTGTCTCGCAGAGGCGCAGAGGCGCAAAGGTTTAATTTCGACCACGACACCAATGTCTCGCAAAGGCGCAGAGGCGCAAAGGTTTGATTTTGAATGCTCTGCGGTTTTGAAAGACAACCTAAACCCATTTTAGTGAGCCACTTACCACCCAACATCACAGAATATGCTGCACCCAACCTTTCGTTTTTTACCTACCTGCCTCCTCCTCTGCTCCCTCGCTGCTTGCGGCCCCGGCTACCTGTTCGAGTCCAAGCAGGACATCCCCGGCGGTGAGTGGGCCTACGGCGACACGCTGAATTTTCAGTTTGAGGTGCGCGACACGGCTACGCGCTACGACTTTTACCTTGATTTCGACTACGCGGGAGGTTTTGCGTTCCAGAATATTTACCTGAAACTCTCCACCCAGTACCCCAACGGCAAGCGGCTCAGCAAGGTACGCTCGTTCGATCTATTTGATAATCAGGGCAATGCCCTCGGTACGGGCAGCGGCGAGTGGCATCAACTTCGGGCTTCGTTGCAGGACAACGCTTTTTTCAATCAGCCCGGCACGTACACCGTAACGGTGGAGCAGTTCACCCGCCGTGATGTGCTGCCGAGCATTCGGTCAGTCGGGCTGGCCATCGCCAAGCGGGAGTAGGAGGGCGCACATCGTTTTGCTCAGATTAGCCAAAAAGGCTTACCCCAGATACTGAGGTGCAGCTTGCCACAAAAAGCGGAGGCCCCTCGACATCACTGTCGAGGGGCCTCCGCTTTTTGTGTAGCCCGAAAAATTAGGCTTGTTGCAACATCCGATTGCCACCTACAAGGAGAACAAGCAGAAGAAAAACGAGGATAACCATAGGATTAAGAAAGTTTTGGTGAAGAAATAAAGGGTGGATCGATTTTAAACCTATAACGCGGCGTTCCCCTTTTTCATACCACTCCTCACTGCAAACTATTTGTTAAAATCAGGTGTTTTCGCCAGTTCGCATCCCATAAATTTTTTGAAACACCAAACTGAACAACATCACCATGCCACAGCCAAGTGGATTGTACCAGAGGTAGGGGTCTTTGCTCACTCCAAAAAACAGCCCGAATATCGCCGCTTGGGTCAACACTGCCGCCCAGAACACCGCCACACCGCCAACTCGTTTCAGAAAGAACGCCGTGAAGAATATTCCAAGAATGGTGCCATAAAATATGGATCCAATCATGTTGACGGCCTGGAT
>JAYSUY010000386.1:0-1842 GCA_043718855.1 Saprospiraceae bacterium
CATAACTGCACCGTCTCCTTGTTGCCCTTCGCGCCAAAGTATTCCCTCGGGTAGATGTGGTGCTGATTCACCCACTTGTGTTCCCCGCATTTGGCGCAGATGCCTTTCTTCATTTTGACGCTACTTTTTGGTGCGAAAATACACGGCTGCTGCGAATTAGTAAGCACGGCGAGAGTTCGTGCATTCACGAAGCGGGGCAAAGTGGAGAAGTTGAAGCGGGCGTTTTTTGTGTGAGACAGGTTACTCAAACTCAATCCACAGTTTTTTGATTGCCATGCTTTGTGTCCAGCACATACCCTCGGATGGCAAAGTCCCTCAGCACCGCAGTGGCCCACTACCGGAACTGGGTGGTACGCTGCGAATTGACGCGGTAGTCGATGGAGATGATGGCATCGGGGTTGTAAAACTCAATCTCCCGGCTCATCTCTCGGCTGCCTTCTGCTTGAACTATTCAAAATTTTCGAACAGTTGCCGCAACTTGTAACTCGCCGCTCTTGAAAATTTCTTTGAGGTGTGGGTTTGTTGTAGGTTTGTGGAGATAAGGGGGTTTATTTCACAACGGTTTGCTCAATAGAAGTTTTTGATTGTCAAGCAGTTGAGTTTTTGTTGTCCACTTTCTATTGACTTTTGTGTAGAGAAGGGGTGTTTATTTCACACGATTTTGCTCAATAGAATAAGTGCGAAATCTTTTTTCGCCCGACGCGGTCAACGCTCCCGCCAGCATCATTTTTCGAAGGATGCGCCTGACCTTGTAAATGTTGATTTCTGTGCCGATTCGCTCATAGATGCTGCCAAACCCACTGTTGGGGTACTCTGAAATATCCTTGTAGATCAGTTCTTCCAAGCGGTGGTCTTCGATGTTTTTCAGGGTGGTGGCTACCTTGAAGTTGGTGTTTTTAAGAAACTCAGGGTTGATAAAATATTGAGTGCCGCGTGTCCGCCCGCGAGCGAGCAGTATTCCGAGTTCGGGCAGCCGCCCCAGCCAGTGCCGGATGGCGTTGGGCAGGTCGGGCAGGTCGAGCCGCTTAGTAAATTCGAGCGACGAGAGGCTGCCGTGCTGTGCGATAAGGCCGAGGCAGATGCGCTCTTTTTGGAGGAGTTGGTACTCCTCGTCGGCGCGTTTGAGGAAGGTCAGGATGTCGGGCTTGAGGATGTGGCGGTGGATGGTGATTTGCACGAAGTCGTCGCCCTGCACCGCCTCCGGGATGCGCTTCCCCTGCGTGAGGAGGGTTTCGTAGAGTTTGTCAATGCCAGAGCCTTCCTTGTCCATGAGGTGGAGGTCGTAGAAGACTTGGGCGAGTTTCTCGTTGCGGCGGGCGTTTTTGTGGAGGTAGTTGCGGGGCGTGATGCCGATGGGGAAGAGGCCGGGGTTGACCACTTCGAGGCGCTCGGGGAAGAGGTTGAGATACACATCGCCGCGCTGGGTGTAGGGGCGGTGTACAAGTGCGTTGGCCATCAACTCGCGGATGACCACTTCGTCGTAGTTGGGAATGAAACGCCGGAACATCCCGTCGGGCACGTCCACGCCTTCTTTCCAGTCGGGTATCTGGGTCCACACGGCTTCGATGAGTTCTTTGGGGTTGAGCGAGTGGTCGTCCCAGAGCAGGCGGTTGACTTTTTGGTCGCGCTCGTCGTACTTGAAAAACTGGATGGTGGGTGCATACAGCAGGTTAGAGCGGTCGTTGCGCTGGCCCACCCACAGGATGCCGAGGTTGGTGAGCACCTCGCCGGTGGCGAAGTGGTAATGCTCCAGCAGTTCATCGTCGGATTTTTGCTTCACATGGGCCGATACCCGCCGAGAAGCCCGGATGTCGCGGACAAAGGACTGGAGTTTTTGCGAGT
>JAYSUY010000387.1:0-1841 GCA_043718855.1 Saprospiraceae bacterium
TACTATTTCCGTCTCGATGTGGGCCTGCGCCTCAAACGCAACTACGACCACCTGACCACGACGCTCTCGCTGGATGTTCAGAATGTGACCAACCGCCAGAACGTGGCGGGCCGCTTCTACGATGACCAAACTTTTGAGGTGAAATACTGGTATCAGGCTCCGCTGATTCCGATACTGGCGTACAAGGTGGAGTTTTGACAAACCTCCGAGAGCGACAACAATGGGACACGGATGGGACGGATTTGATGGATAAAAACGGATTTAGAGAAAATCCGTCCTAATCCGTGTGATCTGTTCCATCCGTGTCCCATTGTTGTCGCTCTCCCCTTCCGCCCACTGGCGGAGAGGGGCCGGGGGTGGGGTCACTTCGCTCCCTTCCACACGTAATACACCACATACCCGAAGCACACCAGCGGCACCAGTAGCGCCATTTTCATACCGCCCGAACTGGACAGCAACCCGGCTATCGGCGGCATGATCGCCCCGCCGACAATCGACATGATGACCAGCGACGAAGCCAGTTTGCTCTCGGCAGGTGCCATGCCTTTCGTGGACAGCGCGAAGATGGTGGGGAACATGATGCTTTGGCAGAAGTACGTGAGCATCAGGCAGATGATGGCCGTGAGACCGCCAGTCAGGAAGGCCAAAACGACCAGCGCGACCGCCGCTACGCTGTACCACGACACCACCCGGCGAGCCTCGAAGCGGGTCATCAGGTAGGTGCCGATGAACCGCCCCAGCATGAACAGCACCATCGCAAACGAGGCGTGGAAGCCCGCCATTTTTTCGGGGGTCAGGTTGGCATCGTCGCCGATGATGGAGCGGACAAAATCAGCGTATGACACGGCCATACCCAAGTGGGCGTTGGGGGACAAATCCATTTTAAAATCCACGAAATAGCCCCAGAGCGTGGCCTGTGCGCCCACATTGGCGAACTGCGCCAACACGCCCAGACTCAGGTGTCGGTATTTGCTCAGCAGCCCGCCGATGCTCACGCTGCCACCGCTTTGCTCCTCCTCGCGGCCCACTTCGGGCATCTTGGTGAAGGCAAACAGTAAGGCCAAAGCACCCACCAAAAGCGCAATCACGAGGTAGGTATTTTGTACCGAAAGTGCCTCCGCGATGCGGGCCGCTTCGATTTGTTCGGGAGTCATCGTGCTCAGCAGTTCCGCCGTGTACTCGGTTTTGGAAAAAATGAACAGGCTGCCGATGATCGGCCCCAAGATGATGCTGATGCCGTTGAACGACTGAGCAAAATTGATGCGCCAAGCCGCCTCGTTTTTATCTCCCAGCACCGTGACGTAGAGGTTGGCGGCAGTTTCTAAAAATGCCAGACCCGATGCGATGGTGAACAGGGCGAATAGGAAAAACCCGTACACCCGCCAATCTGCCGCCGGGTAAAACAGCAGCGCACCGCCCGCGTAGAGCATCAAACCAGCCAAAATGCCTTTTTTGTAGCCCCATTTGCGCATAAAAATGCCGGCTGGGATGGCCATCACGAAGTAGCCGAAGTAAAAAGCCGAATCCACGATGCCGGCTTGCCAGCGTTTCAGGTCGAGGGCAAACTGGAAGTGGCGAATCAGCGAGCCGTTCAAACTGTTGGCGATGCCCCACATGAAAAACAGGCTGCAGACCAAGGCGAAGGAGGCAAAATAGGGGTTGCGGGTAGAGGTGTTGCTCATAAAAATAAGTGCGAAATGAGATAGATGTGTGGGGCAAACGTACTCCAAATCTGGGTGACAAAGAGCTGGGGAGGTTTTTGGTAAAAAGCCTTATCGTTGCGCTCTGGAAAGGAGCGGTTTTGAAATAAAGTAACCAGTTTGCTACTCGGCTTGTCATGT
>JAYSUY010000388.1:0-14872 GCA_043718855.1 Saprospiraceae bacterium
CGTAGTTCATCAATTCTTTGTTTTTCTCCCCGCACATGCAGGAGCGTCAATTTAAATACTTTTTCCTCATAAGGTCTATTATTTGTTTCGTTTTCGTCATTCTAACATTGGCCATAACGCAGTTGTATGATTGTCAAATCACCGCATCACCAAATCAACCAGATTTTCACAGCCTTCGCTTCACTTTCTCCACCATCTCGTTTTTCCAAGGCAAAAAGTCACCTTCCAGAATGTGTTGCCGCGCTTGGCCCACCAGCCAGAGGTAAAAGCCGAGGTTCTGCAAACTGGCCAACTGCATACCCAGAATCTCCTGATTGACAAACAGATGGCGCAGGTAAGCGCGTGAGTGCGTCTGACTGGTCGGTACCGGGCTGGCCGCATCAATGGGCGAAAAGTCCTCCTTCCAGCGGACGTTGGTGATGTTCAGGATGCCCTCGGAGGTGTAGATCATGCCGTGCCGGGCATTGCGGGTCGGCATCACGCAGTCGAACATATCAATGCCGCGCGCGATGCACTCCAAGATATTTTCGGGGGTGCCCACACCCATCAGGTAGCGGGGCCGATCGATGGGCAGGATGTCCGTCACGAGTTCGGTCATGGCGTACATGTCCTCAGCCGGCTCGCCTACCGAGAGACCCCCGATGGCATTGCCCTCACGACCAAACGAGGCAATGGTTTCTGCTGAAATACGCCGCAAGTCTGGGTAGGTGCTTCCCTGCACGATGGGGAAAAGCGTCTGCGCATGGCCGTAAATGGGTTGCGTAGCATCGAAACGTTCCACGCAGCGGGCCAGCCAGCGATGGGTCATTTCCATCGAATTTTTGGCGTAGGTGTAGTCGCAGGGGTAAGGCGTACACTCGTCGAAAGCCATGATAATGTCTGCCCCGATCACACGCTGGATGTCCATCACACCTTCGGGGGTAAAAACGTGCTTCGAGCCGTCGACGTGGCTCTGAAAAGTCACGCCTTCCTCCTTGATTTTGCGTCGATGTCCCAGTGAGTACACCTGAAACCCACCGCTATCGGTCAGCATGGGCCGGGTCCAGCCATTGAATCGGTGCAAACCACCCGCTTGCTGCAACACATCAAGGCCAGGCCGGAGATAGAGGTGGTAGGTGTTGCCGAGTATGATTTGCGCCCGGATGTCGTCGGCCAGTTCGTGCTGATGCACGGCTTTCACCGTCGCTGATGTGCCTACGGGCATAAAAATCGGGGTCTCAATCACGCCGTGATCGGTAGTGATAAGGCCAGCGCGGGCGCGGGAGTGCGAGTCGGTATGCTGAAGGGAGAAATCCACCAAAAAAAGGGTTGAGGGTTGAGGGCTGATTTTACAAACAAAAAAAGCCCCATAGCACCCGCTGTTTGGCGGATTGGAGCCTGTTGCAAAGTTCAGCCTCGAACCTTGCCAGTACTGGATTTTGATACTTCCGTGTATGGAAAAGTGACCGGATGACTTGATGTCATGCGGTCACTCTGGGAATCTATATTCAGTACAAGTGCTTGGAAACAAGCCACATTGATGAAGAGTATAAGATCAGAACCCTTCCTCGTCAGGTGGTTTATTCCCCTCGGGTAGCCACTTCTCGCGCCGGTATCAGCACTTGACCGCGATAGTACACTGCACCGTCGACTTTGTAGGCGTGGTGCAGCAGGTGACGCTCACCCGTTGAAGAGCAAGTAGCGATTTGCGGGGCCTCCGTCTTGTAGTGTGTGCGGCGGGCGCGTTTGCGACGCTTTGAGTGCCGCCATTTTGGATTTGGCATGACCGTATTTGTTGTGGTTGAGGGTCGATGGTTGAGGGTTTAAAACCCTTCAACTTCTACCATCCACCGTCTACCGAAAAATCAATTATTGTTGAAATCTTTGAGCGAGTCCCAGATTGTGGTGGGATTTTGCTCCTCAGATTCTTGTTCCAAATATTTCAAAATATCGCGATTGCAAGGGGGCGTTGGATCGCTTTCGCAGTCGTAGATGTTCGTGATAGGCAAAGCCAGTATCGTAAACTCGTACAGGTACTTGGCCACATTGAACTCCGACACCTCCCGCGAAATGAACACTACATCATCTTCCTCTTCGCCCGCTGATTCCCCGTATTTGATGATCAACTGCCTTGAATCTGTGATAGGCAAGTCAATTTCAGCACTGCACCGGTCACAAATTGCTCGCACTGTACCTTCCAACTCAAAATCCAGCAGCATCAAATCACCCCGCTTGTCGAACTGAACCTCGAAGCGAACTTCGGCTGATTCCAGCGGAGAATCCTCAAAATGGCGAAAAAACGTATTGTCAATCGCGTATTTTAGATGATGCACCCCTGTTTTTAAGCCCTGAATCGGGATGGAGTAAGGAGCCAGTGTGTTCATGGACACTTCAAATTTTCAAATCGGGCGGCAAAGGTAGAAATCCGCCTTTGTTTAGCCAAGCAAGTTTTAAAGAAAGCCAGAAGAATTTACTCTGGTTTGGGTTGTTGTGGCTGGCTGTTGTTTCCTGGCCGATGCTTTTTCTTAAAGTGAGGCTTCTTTTCCGAGCCATCTTTCGGTTGGCCAGCATTACCAGTGCCACTTCTGGGCTGGCTGTGGGGGCGGTTGTTGCCGCCCCGATTTCCACCACCACGCTGCCCGCCACCACGCCCGCTGCCGCTGCCGCCCTCACGGGGGGGCAATCGACGCGAAGGGTCGTACTCGTCGCCGGGGCCGAGGTGCTTGGGCAGCGGCAATTTTTCCACCGCCTTGCCGATGAGGTTTTCGATGCGTTTGAACTTGGGCTGATCCAGCGGAGAGATGAGCGTGAGCGCGGTGCCGGTGCTGCCCGCACGGGCCGTGCGGCCGATGCGGTGAACGTAGTCCTCCGCGTCGCGCGGCACGTCGTAGTTGATCACCAAGTTGATGTCGTCCACATCAATGCCCCGGCTCAGCACGTCAGTCGCTACGAGAATATCGAGTTTCCGGTTGCGGAAATCGAGCATCACCTGCTCGCGCTCGTCTTGCTCCAAGTCGCTGCTGATCATGGAGACGGGTAGGCCCTTTGCTCTCAGTGTTTTGTACAACGCACTGACTGCCAGTTTAGTAGATCCGAATACGAGGACGCGCTGCCCGGCGGTGTCTTTCAGGAGATCGACGATGAGCGGGAGTTTTTGCCGCTCGTTGACGACATAAGCACCCTGCGTCACGCCCTCGGCTGGCTTGGAGAGGGCGATGCTGATGGTGGCCGGGTCGCGCAACAAAGTTTTGGCAAAACGCAGCACATCGTTGGGCATGGTGGCCGAAAAAAGTAGGCTCTGCCGCTTGGGGTTCACCTTGTTGATGATCTTCATCAGGTCAACTTGGAACCCCATGTCGAGCATCCGGTCGGCCTCGTCGAGGATCAAAAATCGGAGCCGCGAGAAGTTGACATAGCCCAGATTGATGTGGGCAATGAGCCTGCCGGGGGTGGCCACGAGGATGTCGGCCCCGCTCGTGATGGCGATTTTTTCTTGGGCAAAACTTTTGCCGTCGCCGCCGCCGTACACGGCCATTGCCGATACACCGGTGAAGTATGAGTAGGCCTCCACCACTTTTTCAATCTGCACGGCCAGTTCGCGGGTCGGCACGATGACGAGGGCCTGAGTGTAGTTCGCCTCTCCCGATTCCAATATCTGGTTGAGGATTGGCAGCACGAAGGCCGCCGTTTTACCCGTACCCGTTTGGGCAGTGCCGATCAGGTCTCGTCCCTCCAAAATGAGCGGTATGGCTTGCTCTTGGATGGGGGTGGCGTTCACAAAATTTAGGGCATCAATACCGTCCAGCAAGTCGGGGTGGAGGTCAAATTCAGAAAAAGTCATGGTAGGTGGTGATGGGTTGATGGGGGGATTTGGGGATTTGGCTTACACCTCCCATTTTTTTGTTTTGAAAAAACGGACGAGTAAATACACCAGCAGCCCAGCAGGGCCGGTGAGCAGAGTGAGCAGCAATGTTGGCACCACAAAGATGTGCCCGATCTTGATCTGACGCGCATCATGGGTTTGCCAAGTGCCGACTAACAGGCAGAATGACAGGTAGTTGAGCCAGCCAGTGAGCAACATTTCCTTGCTGCGGAACAGGTTTTTGAAGCCTTCGAGAGAGAACAAACTTCCATCCGCTTCGCTGCCCGCCAAGTACTGAAAAGTAAAAACAGCAGCCGCCAAAAGCAGCACTACTGCCGCACCAAATGCCACAGGCTCAGTGTATTGCCAGCGCGGAGCGAAGATCAACAATATCCAAGGGACAAAAATCAGTATGCTGGCGTACCAGTAAAAATCGTCGGCAGACATTTCTTAGAATGTGGTCAATGTGCGGAATGTGGTCAATGTGTCAATGACCCCAATGGCGAATTGGCCCGCAAAAGTAGCCAAAATGCGGCGCGTGGGTAGGTTGCTTGCTACATTTGCCGCTACACACTTGATCCGCTATGTTTTCCCATTCCGTTTCCGTTGTTTTTTTGCGCCTCCTGCTGGCTTTGGGCTTGTTCTTGTCGGCACTTTCGGCCCACGCACAGCCGCAGCAAGTGCGCACGGGCGTTTACCTGATGAACCTGTATAGCCTGAACATGAACGACCACTCGTTCTACGCCGACTTCTACATCTGGTTCAAGTGGAAGGGTCGGATCAACCCGACCAAGATCGAGTTCGTGAACGCCATCGAAAAGTGGAGCATGGACAACGCGGGCTTCGACGGCGACTCTACGCCCGTAAAAATGAAGGACGGCATGAACTACAAAATCATGCGCATCGAGGGGCGGTTTTCGCACCCGTTTTCGCTCAACCGATTCCCGCTTGACCGCCATGTGCTGGATATTCAGATCGAAAACCCAGACTACCCGATTGACTCGCTCGTGTACCTGCCCGACACCAGCGGGGCCGACATCCGCCGCTCGCTCAACATCGTAGGCTGGGTGGCCAATGGCTGTGCGCTCACGCACTCCGTCCACGACTACGGCAGCAATTTTGGCAACCCTCAGGAAAATGCCCACCGATACAGCAACCTGACCTACTCGCTCACGCTGGCCCGCCCGGTCAGTTATTTTTTGCTGAAAATGTTGCTGCCCATTTTCATCGTCATGCTCATCAGCATCGGCGCGCTGCTGCTGCACCCTTCACACATCGATACCCGCTCCTCGCTGCCCATCGGGGGCTTGCTCACGGCGGTTTTTTTGCAACAAACCTATAGCGGCACGCTGCCCGACTCGGGCTACATGGTGTTGATGGACAAAATCTACCTGCTGGCCTACGCGCTCATCTCGATGGTACTCTGGCAGGTCATTCGAGCGGGCAACGAGATGGCAGCCAACCTCCCCGAAGGCCCCATCGTGCAGCGCGAGCGGAAATGGGCGGAGATTTGTCTGCTGCTGTTTGCGGTGGGTGTGCTGGGGTTGGTGATGTGGAATTGAGGAGGCGGTTAGGTGGTGATTTGGTGATTTGGAAGGCGCTGCTCTTGAGCGACGTGTGGCAGTTCATAGTTTATAGTTTATCCTTCATCGTTCCATGATAAAAATCTACCTCAAATCCGGCAAGGAAGTCCCCGTGCTGCGCTTCCACCCCTGGGTGTTTTCGGGGGCCATTGCGTCCACCGAGGGCAAGCACACCGAAGGCGACATCGCCGAGGTATACGCCCGCAATGGCCAACTGCTCGGCGTGGGCCATTTCCACTACGGCAGCCTCGCCGTGCGACTCCTGAGTTTTGGCCCTGCCGATCTGGAAAGCATAGATTTTTGGGTAAAAAAACTGAGCCTCGCCTTGCACGTGCGCAGCCGGATGCTCGCCGATGTCGTCTCTGAGGGATCTGAAGGCCCTGGCTTTCGCCTCGTACATGGCGAGGGCGACGGGCTTTCGGGCCTCATCGTGGATGTGTATGGCAGCACCGCTGTGGTGCAGTGTCACAGCATCGGGATGCACCGCCAGCGGCAACTGATCGCCGATGCGCTACGGCAGGTTTTTGGAGAAAAACTCACTGCCGTGTACGACAAAAGCGCAGACACACTGCCTGCCAAGTACACTGAAAATCAACAGAATGGATACCTGTGGTCGGCTATGACCGACCCACAAGGCACAGCGGTGATCAGTGAAAACGGCACCCTGTTCCGGGTGGATTGGGAGACGGGCCAGAAGACCGGCTTCTTCCTTGACCAGCGCGACAACCGCCGCTTGTTGCAGGATTATGCCGCTGGCAAATCCGTGCTGAACACATTTTGCTATACAGGCGGATTCTCCTGCTATGCCCTGCGGGCTGGTGCGCGGCTGGTGCACTCGGTGGACTCCTCCGCTCGAGCGATGGAACTGACTGCTCAAAACGTGACCCTCAATGCGCCCTACTCCGGTGAGCACGAGGGATTCACGGAGGATGTGCTGCATTTTTTAAAAAATACCGACACCCGATACGAGGTGATGGTGGTGGATCCGCCCGCCTACGCCAAAAGCCTCGACAAGCGCCACAACGCGGTGCAGGGCTACATCCGCCTCAATCAGGCGGCACTCGCTCGGCTTGCTCCAAGCGGTATCTTGTTCACCTTCTCCTGCTCGCAAGTGGTTGACCGTGAGTTGTTTTACCACTCCATCGCTGCTGCTGCGATGGAAGTGGGAAGACCGGTACGCGTACTGCATTACCTCAGCCAAAGCGCCGATCACCCCGTGAGTTTGTTCCACCCCGAAGGCTCGTACCTGAAGGGGCTGGTGCTGCACGTGGAATAGGGAACGATGCCCGCCGTCGCTTAGGCTATGGCGGGTAAAAACTATAAACCACGAACTATGAATAACCCGGCTACCCTCAGACGCATACTCTCACTCTCGCTGCTCTGCCTTTTCGCTTGCGAAAACCCGCCGCCCGAAAGCCGTTTCGACAAGGTGGCTTCGGCCTACTGCGCCTGCACCTTGCAGCTGGTTGCTCTCAATCAGAAGGCGCAGGCCGCCGCTGCCGACACTTCGCAAAGCATTGATTTTCAGACCATGCAAGCCGAGTATGAGAAATCGAAGGAGTGTGCGGCTACCCTCGCCACCCGCTTCGGAAAACTCAAGCCAGCGGAAATCTTGGAGGTAGAAAAATCACTCGCCCTCAAATGTCCCGACCTCGCCGCCCAGCGCGACCTGCTTCGGGAACTTATGGGGGAGTAGAGTTTGAAGTTTGAAGTTCAAAAGTTTGAAGTTGCGCGCTGCTCAGGGTTTGCCGTCGCAGCGCACCGACCATTGAACTGATCGAACCCTCTTGATTCTACCCACTCATCTTAGGCCCAGTACCCCACCTTCAAACTTCAACCTACTCGGAATCCCAAACCCGAAGCCAACTTCAAACTTCGAACTTTCGAACTTCAAACTCTATGGCTCTTTTGCTGCCTTGCCGCGACTTCACCCCCCAATTTGGCCAAAACTGCTTCCTCGCAGAAAACGCCACCGTCATCGGCGACGTGGTGATGGGCGACGACTGCTCCGTGTGGTTCCAGGCGGTGGTGCGCGGCGACGTGAATTTCATCCGCATCGGCAACAAAGTCAACATCCAGGATGGGGCCATCCTGCACGGCACCTACCAGAAATGCGGCACCACCATCGGCAACAACGTGAGCATCGGCCACCGCGCCCTCGTACACGGCTGCACCCTGCATGACAATGTGCTGGTGGGCATGGGTGCCATCGTGATGGACCAGGCGGTGGTGGAAGAAAATTGCCTCATCGCCGCTGGTGCGGTGATTTTGGAAAACATGGTGTGCCACAGCGGTGGGGTGTACGCCGGGGTGCCGGCCAAGCGGGTGAAGGAACTTACGCCGGAGTTGTTCAAGGGCCAGATCGAGCGGATTGCGAACAACTATGTGATGTATGCGGGGTGGTTTGGGTGAGTTTGAATGTGGTCAACTGGCCAATGTGATCAATGTGTTGGCCAAGTAGATTCCGAAGCGCAGAGTGTTGGCAACGCCGTACTTTCGGCCTCTAAAATTTCTTCTTGATTTGATCCTCCGCGCCGACAACATCATCAAAACTTATGGCAAGCGCACCGTCGTGCGCGGTGTCTCCTTCGACGTAAAGCAAGGCGAAATCGTCGGGCTGCTCGGCCCCAACGGGGCGGGCAAGACCACTTCGTTCTACATGACCGTTGGCTTCATCCGCCCCACTGAGGGCCACGTTTACCTTGACGATGAGGACATTACCGACCTGCCCATGTACCGCCGCGCCCAAAAAGGCATCGGCTACCTGCCCCAGGAGCCGAGCGTGTTCCGCAAGCTCACGGTGGAGGACAACATCCTCGCGGTACTCGAAATGACCGCGCTCAGCAAGCCAGAGCGGGAGGAAAAATTGGAGTCGCTCATCAGCGAGTTCAACCTGCAAAAAGTCAGGAAAGGCAACGGCGACACCCTCAGCGGCGGCGAGCGGCGGCGCACCGAGATCGCCCGCGCATTAGCCACCAACCCCAAGTTCATCCTGCTCGACGAGCCTTTTGCGGGCATTGACCCCATCGCGGTGGAGGACATCCAGTCCATCGTAGAGAAACTGAAAACCAAGAACATCGGCATCCTCATCACCGACCACAACGTGCAGGAAACACTGAGCATCACCGACCGCGCCTACCTGATGTTCGAGGGCAGCATCCTCAAAGCCGGCACCGCCGAAGAGCTGGCCGCCGACGAGATGGTGCGCAAAGTGTACTTGGGCAAAAACTTCGAGTTGAAACGAAAAGTCGCAGAGGGTTGAGAGGACTTGGCCTGAAATAGATTGACTACAAAATCAACTTGAATCAGGACAAAATCAGGGGTCGAGGATATCTACCCCGATCATTCAAAACAACACAAATTTTCATGCAAACTACTTGAAAATCAACCACTTGAATTTAAAATTCCTAACGTTTAACTTACGCTTGACGGCCAGATTATTTTAGGCCATGTCATGGTCACTAATCACCATTCAACCAGTCACCAGTCCACTACTCCGCTATGCTCACAACAAAATCTCTGTTCTCCGCCGAAGGCTTAGACGACCGCAGCCTCGAATTTTTGACCAGCGCCATCGAAAAAAACAACCTGCCAGGCTTTGACTATTTCGAGTTCAAACGCGCCGTGACCACGCTGCTGGCGATGAACATAGACGAAGCCACCGCCTACAAAAGCGCGTTTGCCACCGCAGCCACCGTCGGGCTGACTAAAGAAAAACTCTTGGAAACAGCGGCCTACTACCGCAACCTGCTGGGCAAGGAAAAAGAGCAGTTCGACGAAGCACTCGAAAACCAGAACGCCACCAAAGTGGCCTCCCGCCAACAAGAAGTGAAGCGGCTGCGCGATCAGATCGAGCGGCACAAAGCCGACATTATTCGCCTGCAAGACGAAATGGCGGCTTACCTCACCCAAATCGAGCAGGCGGAAGCATCAGCCAAAACGGAGCGCGACAAACTGGATAAGACCCACGCTGCTTTTGAAAAAACCCACGCCGGGGTGGCCATACAGATGGACAAGGATGTAGAGTTGATACACAAGCACTTGTGATCTGCCGAAAGAAGCCCTCAAAGGCTGTGGCGGCAGACACTCTCCGCACCTTATCGATTACCCACAAACATGAGTCATCCCGAATTTTCGGGGTGGCTCATGTCATTTTCAGGGAATGCCAAACTGAGCAATGGCGGGTTTCAGGGTTTCCCTATCCAAACAGGCTTTGCCTCAAGATTTGCCTTGTCATGTCGCAACGAAGTGGAGACATCTGCACAAGCCATGCTTTTTGGAATATCTTGGCTGGGGCATTTCGGGTCGCTTGGGTTGTGCAGATGTCTCCGCTGCGCTGCGACATGACAAGGTTTATGGAACACTTACACTTAAAAAATTCGGGATGAATCATATTTGTGGGTAATCAGCAGATACACTCACCTATCCCCTCGAATCAACTCAATGTATCCGCTCAGCGGATCCTTGCGCAGCACGATGCCGCCGACCCTTTTTTCATAAACTTGGCAGATGTAGAAATACGTCCCTTCGGCCAGTTCCTTGCCGCTGGAGTCCGTGCCGTTCCAGTTCAGCGCAGGGTCGGCGGTCTCGAACACGAGATTGCCCCAGCGATTGAAGACCTGCATATCCACCCGCTCCACAAAACGCCAAGTCGGGAAGGGCGTGTAGAGGTCGTTGCTGTTGTCGCCATTGGGCGTAAACACGTTGGGCAGTTCGTAGAGCGGGCAGTTGTCCTTGCAAATGGGGGGGCTGCTCTGCGCACTTTCATTGCCAACAGAATCGATGGCGGAGATGGCGTAGCAACCGGCCAGCCCCTCGTCCAAGCGGTGGATGAAGGCCGTATTTTCGGCACCCTCTATCCGTTCGAGCAAGCCAAGCGGTTCGCCCTCAGCGGCGGCAAACCAGATGTTGTAGGCCAAAGCGTCGTCGGTATTTGGGCAGGTTTTGTTTGGGTTGGTCCACGTCAGCGTGTTCTCGTAGGGCGGGTTGGGATCGCCGCCGCCATCGCACAAGTTCTTGACTGTCAAGGCCGGGATGCAGGGCGGGAGGGTGTCGAGCGGGATGCCGCAGTTTTCTTGGGAATTGTTGAAAATGGGGTCTATGACTCCGCCGATGCTGTAGGTACCGATGCTGCGGACGTAGTAGCAGTAGTTTTTTTCGTTGACCAAACCTCGGTCGTCGTAGTTCTGTTGGGAGGTGTTTCCAATCAAATCAAACAGCCCAGTCAGGTCGTTGCGGCGGTAAACATCGTAGCGGTAGTTGGCCCAGGGTACGGTCTCCTTCCACGAGAGTTTGTTGGTTTTGTCGGTCGATTTGATGCTGAGAAAGACCGAGGAAGCCACGTTGGTTTTGCCCAATGGCAGGGCGTTCCCGTTGACATAAAATGCGATCTGATAACGGTAGGGCTGACCTTTGGTATCAAGGCCGGTGTCGGTAAAGGTCGTGTCGTTGGCTTGCCAAAACTGTGCTGCGCTGAACGACGCTCCGGGTATTTCCACCAAAGTGCCGCCCGTGGCACCGCTGACCCGCAGCACTTGGTAGCGGTAGGGGCCAGGATTGATGAGGGTGTCCAAATCTTTGGCAACAGGCTTTGACCAGCGCACCTGGATTTGGCCGGTTGCAGCATCGGT
Source organism: Saprospiraceae bacterium (assembly GCA_043718855.1). Taxonomy (GTDB): domain Bacteria; phylum Bacteroidota; class Bacteroidia; order Chitinophagales; family Saprospiraceae; genus M3007. The sequence continues at coordinate 11,055 of JAYSUY010000388.1, forward strand.
TGTTTCCACCGACACATTGGTGATGAGCGGCAAGTCGCGCGGCAACTGGACGCACACCTCATCGGACGCCAAACTTTCCACGATGTTGTAGGCGTAGCCGTTGAGGGAGTTTCGGGCAAATTTTGCCAAAATGCGGTAGCAATACGTGCGCCCACGCTCCACTTTGGTGTCTTTGAAATAGTACCGCCCGTCTTTTTCTTCTTTGGTCACGAACACGATTTCCGTGTAGCCCTTGCCCGCCAAACCGGGCGAGCAAGTGTCAGGTACGAAGGGATTGCTGCCTTCGCGCCGCCACACGGAGAAGCCGTAGAAATACTTTTCGGCAGCACCTTCGCAGGCGTAGGGCTTGTCCCAACTGATGTCTACCTCGCCGAGTTGAGCTTTGGCTTGCACCCCTTCGGGGGCCGGGCCGACGACCTTGATGGACACCGATTTCAGGTCGGCGAGTTTTGGGTTGCCAGAAAGCGAGTCCACCGCTTTGAACACCACCGAGTAGGGCTGGCCGGAAATGTGCTCGCAGGTGGTTTCCCAAGTGAACGTGCCAAAGACCGGGGGCTTTTGAAACCCAGCTGCCACAACAAACTTGGCGGGGCTGTACTTGCTGATGAGTGGGCTGCCGAGGGCCGTGAGCAGCACCAAATCTGCTGAGTCGGGATCAGTGGCCTTCACTATAAATTCGATTTTTTGACCCGCTACGACACAGATTTCATCGGGCGCTTCCACTTTGGGAGGGCGATTGTCGCATTTTTCCACCAAAATCTGCATATCCCGGATGGTGGTGTCTATCGCCCGCCCGTTGCGCCACGAGACGATGATGATGGCTAAGTTGTACTCGCCCGGCACCTGTGGCGAGTCCCACACGAGGTTGCCGTTCCGCTCGTCAAGGGTAAGTTTGTTGTTCACGCCCGGCCCGATTTCGTAGGGGTACTTGTAGTTGGGCACCTCATTGCCGGAGCTTTGCAGCGACACGATGAGGTGGTAAGCGAGACTGTCGCCATCGGGGTCAGAGGCGTTGGGGTTGTGCTTGAACACTTGGCCCACGCAGGCATTGTCCACCGGGGGCTGGAGCAGGTAGGGCGTGGTGTTGTTGCCGCCAAATTGCGCGTTTTGGAACTGGTAGATAGTCTCGATGTGGAATGGGACGTTCTCCGAAGCCGGGGCGTTCACGTTCACAATGCCAGCGTTGCGGTTCGGATCGGTCATCGAGATGCGGTACCTGGCCGGCACTGCGTAGGTGTGGATGATGACGTAGGTGTTGTACTTGATGTTGCCGGGCAGCACCACGCCGTTGCCGCCACCGTTATTGCGCTTCACCGCTTGGCAGGGCGTGCCGTCGCCCCAACAAATGTTGAGCGTGTCGCGGTCGGCAGGTATGCTGCTCGCTTTGGTCCAAGTGATGATGGTGGCCTCCACCGTGAGCGGCCCGATTTGCCGAATGTGAATTTCGCCTGCCCGGTTGTGTGTAGCGAATAGGGCGGCGGGGGAAAGGGCAAAAAGCAAAAAGCAAAGGGCAAAGGGCAACGAGCGAAGGGCAAAAGGCAAGAGGCAAAAGGCAAGGGGCTTTTTCCCAAAAAACGGGACCAGCGAGGCGCGGAGGGCAAGTAGCGTATGTTTCATGTGTAGGTGTTGAAATTGGGTTCGGGGGAATCGTAGGATTGAGCAGCGGCAGCATTTGATGCACCAGCAGCCCAAACCCAGCGGTACCCGAACGGGCTACAAGAATAATATATTTCCCCCCTGACGAAGCAAAAAATCTTTCGGTTTGCCATTTTTGCCGAAATCAGTGATTGGTGGACTGGTGATTGGTGGATTGCTGCCCGATCAACCAATCACCAGTCTACCAATCACCGGTATATCTGTCACCGCTCCACTAGTCACCGCTCCACCAATCATCAGTATACCAATCACCAATCCACCAGTCACCACCATGCTGATCTACAATGTAACCATCACCGTCGACCTTGAGATTCACAAAGACTGGGAACACTGGATGCGCGATTCGCACATCCCCGATGTGATGTCCACCGGAATGTTCCTCTCCTACCGGATGTGCCGCTTAGTGGGCCATGAGCACACCGATGCAGAGATTTTTACGGTGCAGTATTTGGTGAAAGACATGGCACATCTCGTGCGGTATCAGGAAGAATTTGCCCCCGAACTGCAACAGCAGCACCGCGCTCGCTACGAAGGCAAATACGCCGTGTTCCGCTCGCTGATGGAAGTGGTGGACCACAATGAGCGGCTATAAAATGTGGTCAATGTGTGGTCCCTCGTTTATCATTCATCGTTTTTATCCGCCATAGCCAAAGCAAAGGCGGGCATAGTTCTTCATGCGCATCCTCGAAACTGAGCAAAAAGCATTGGAAATCAACCTCGACGAGCGCATCTACGGAGCGTTTGCTGAGATCGGTGCGGGCCAAGAAGTGGCCCGTTATTTTTTTCAGGTAGGCGCCGCCGCCGGTACCATCGCCAAAACGATGAGTGCGTACGACAAAACCGTATCTGATGAAGTGTATGGCCCGGAGCCAAAAGGCCGCTACGTGTGCGAGTCGCGGCTGTACAAAATGCTCGACCACGAGTACCAACTCATGGAAGGGCGGCTGCGGACTCAGCGGCCTACCCAAAATTTCTTCGCTTTTGCCGATACCGTGTCGGCCATCAATTTTGCCAAAACCATCAAGGGCGACGGCTGGCTCGGCCTGCGTTTTCAACTGCGCCCCGATGCTGCGCCCAACGACCTCGCGCTCCACGTGCGCCTGCTTGACAACGACAATCGCCTCCAGCAACAGGCCATCGGTATCCTCGGCGTAAACCTCATCTACGGCTGCTACCGCTTCCATCAACAGCCCGAAGTCTTGCTCCAATCACTGCTCGACAACCTGCACGGCAGGGTAGCGATCGATATGGTACGGGTCAGTGGCCCTGATTTTCAAGGCATTGACAACAGGCTCGTATGCCTCTGGATGGTCAAAAATGACCTGAGCGATGTCGCCATGTTTGGCCCCGACGGCAACAGCCTGCATGCTGGCGAACTGCTCTACAAAAAATCGGTGCTCATCGCGCGGGGCAGTTACCGCCCGCCCACGCTGGTGCAGCAGGACATGATCCGCCACGCCTACGCGCAGTTTCGTAGCGAGCCGGACGTAGATGCCGACCGTACTTTTTTCCTCACGGAAATCACGCTCGACAACCTCCGCGCCGATGGCGAACTGAACGAGCGCGACTTCATGGATCGGGCAGAAATCCTCTGCGCACTCGGCCAGACGGTGGTGATCTCCAACTGTGTGCAGCACAAAAAACTCATCGCCTACTTCGGCGACTACAAGGTGCAGCACATCGGGCTGGCGATGGGGGCTCGAAAATTGCAGCACATCATCGGCGAAACCTACCGCCAACATGCTGACAATCTGCTGGGTGCGTTTGGTGCGCTGTTTTTGCACAAGGTGCGCTTCTACATTTACCCCGCCCGGCAGGAAGGCGCGGCCACCTTGCTCACCAGCAAAACCATCGAAATACCCCCTGCTATTCAGTTTCTCTACGACCACTTGCTGGCCAACCTCAACATCGTGGACATCGCGGTATTCGACCCCCACATCCTGCACATTTACCACAAAGTGGTACTCAACATGATCCAGCGAGGGACTGCCGGATGGGAAAACATGGTACCCAGCGAGGTGGCCCACATCATCCGCGAGAAGGGGCTGTTTGGGCATCAGGTGGAGCAGGTGGAAGGGATTTGAGCGAACGCTGTGGGTGCTTGGCGGTACAGAACCATGCTGTACAGATAAAAAACGGGTAGTGGTAAGTGATAGCAACAA
>JAYSUY010000389.1:0-4979 GCA_043718855.1 Saprospiraceae bacterium
TTTATCGCGCGATAGTCTAACATAGAGATTTTTCGGGCAAAAGTCACTCAAAAAAACAAAACATCACAACTCATTGAGTATCAACTCGCATCAACTCTACTGCTGTTGATGGGCGGCTCGCCTACGGTGAAAAGTCGGTTCATGGACGGTTACGACAACCTGAAGGCCGAACAGTTCGACGAGGGGCGCGACGATTTCGGCGATGTGGCCGGCCTTTGGCAGCCCGACCTGACCGACGACGGCCTTGACGAGTACTGCCAATCGCTGATCCACGCCAGCCGCTCGCTTTCGGACGGCGGCTGGGTAGGTCAGCCGCGCAGTCAGCCTCAGCGTGTCGCCATGTCTGGATTGATGGCCCGCGTTCAGCCTAATCCTGCCACAGGCTCCTTCACCGTCACTTTGCCCGATGCGCCCTGCACGCTCCGCGTGTGGGACGCGCTGGGCCGCCTCGCGCACGAGGTTTCCAATGCTTCCGGCCTGACGGTCGTGGACGCTGGGGGCTGGGCCGCTGGGCTGTACTTGGTGGAGGTGAACGGTGCGGAAGGTAAATCGTGGGGGAAGGTGGTGGTGGAGCGGTAGGGCTGTTACGCGCTTTTTCGCTACGCTAAACGTGAGAGCCGCTGCGTCAGTTAACGCAGCGGCCCTCACTGTTTATCATTCATCGTCTATGATTCAAGGAAACAAAGTCCCCATCATAGTTCCCGTACCCACACGTTCCGATAACTCACCAAGTCGCCGTGATCTTGAAGTTTGAGTGGGGCTTTGCCATGCGCCTCGTTTTTGGGCAATCCGATGTACTCTGTGGTGCCTTTGATTTCGGTGTGCAGTTGGATCACCACGCCGTTGTGAATCACCGTAACGTAGGCTGGCGCGGTGCGTATGCCATCAGCATTGAAACGCGGCGCAGTGTAGAGAATGTCGTAGGTCTGCCACTCGCCGGGTTTGCGGCATACGTTGGCGAGCGGTATGCTTTGCTTGTACACCGATCCGGTCTGACCGTTGGAGTAAGTGCGGTTCTGGTAGCAATCGAGCACTTGCACTTCGTAGCGGCTTTGGAAAAAGATGCCACTGTTGCCGCGTCCTTGGCCCTCACCTTTCACCACTACAGGGGCGCGATATTCGAGGTGAAGTTGGCAGTCACTGAAAGCACGTTTGGTCATGATGTCGCCAGTGCTAGGCTTCACGGTAACACTGCCCTCAGCAGTGCTGATGTCCCACTTGGCTGAACTGCTGTCTTTTACACTCAGCCATTGATCCAGATTTTTCCCGTCGAACAGCACGATGGCATCGGAGGGGGGGTGGGTACCCGTACCGGGTGTGACGATGCGCGGCTCTGGCTGCCAGACTTCGGTGGCTTTGGGGTCAGTAATTTGGGCTTGGACGAAGGGCAGTGCGGCGAAAAAGAAGAAGCACAAGGGCGAAAATGCGCGACAGAGGAAGTAAAAAAGACGCATAAAACGTTGATGGACAATAGTTGTGTTGATATTGATCGTGCTGAGGCGACTGTCAGTCGCCCCAGCACGACATTCAGAAACTGGGTTCAATCTTTCTTCTTGGCCTTCTCGATTTCATCTTTCACTTTTTGGAGTTCGGCTTGGGCGGCGGTTGTTTTTTGCTTGGCTTCCTCCGCTTTTTTTCCCTCCTCGGCTATGACGCGAGCGGTCTCGGCCTTGGTCTTGCTGATTTCGGTTGCGCTTTTGGCTTTTTCATCAGCCACTATTTTGGCTTCGCCATCTTTGGTCTGAGCGATTGCAGCAGCGGATTCTTGCTTGACGCGGGTGACCTCTGCTCCGCTCTGGGCTTTGGCTTCGACAATAACTTTAGCCTCGTTTTCCCTCGTCTCGGCGATGTTGGCAGCAGATTCCTGCTTGGCCTTGTAGATGGCCTCGGTGGCTTCTTTTTGTGCAGCAGCGATTTCTGCAGCCGTTTTTTTGCGGGCTTCTTCAGTCTCGTTGGCGTACTGGCGGTGTTTGTCTTCTGCGTCCTTGCGGGCAGTAGCCACTTCTTTGGCTGCGCTCTCGCGGGCATCGGTCACTTCCTTTCGGGCACGCTCTTGAGCATCGGTCACTTCTTTTGCGAGGGTCGCTCTTTTGTCGTCGCTCTCCCTTTTGGCCAGCGCGATGGCTTCGATGGCTTGCTGCTTGGCCCCGGCGACTTCTTTGGCAGCACTTTCACGGGCGGTCTGGACTTGGTTGGCGGCTTCCTCCTTGGTTTTGCCAACGAGTTCTGCGCTTTCTTGCTTGATGCGAGCGGCACTTTCTTTGGAGATTTTGATCTCCTCAGCGGCCTTTTGGTTGGCAGCGGCTACTTCGCTCGCTGATTTTTGGCGGGCTTCGGCTACGTCGTTGGCCAAGCGTTGGCGCTCACGAGAACTGTTCTCGCGGGCCATGCGGACGCTGTCGGCTTCGGCGGTCTTGATGACGAGTACGGCCTGTGCGCTCTGGCGTTTGGCCTCTGCCACGGCATTGGTGCTTTCCTGCTGCGCACGGACTTGGGCTTCGCGGGCTGCAGCGACCTCGTTAGCGGCTTTTTCGCGGCTGGCAGCAATTTCCGCCGCTGCTTTTTCGCGGCTGGCGGCTACGTCGGCGGCGGTAGCCGAGGTTGTTTCCTGTTGTTTTTTCTTGGCTTCTATCACGGCAGCCGCTGCTTCGGCTTGTATCTGCTTCACCTTTTCATCTGCGGTCCTTTTGGAGGTTTCCACCTCGCCAGCATATTGTTTTTGGGCTTGGTCGGCTTTGCCGTTGGCATCCTGCACTTTATTTCTGGCCTCTTCCTGTGCTTTCACAACTTCTTGCCCGCTGCGTTCGCGGGCTTTTTGCACTTCATCTGCGCTCTGCTGCTTGATCTTGTTTTCCTGCTCTTTGGCGGCGGCTATAGATTTGGTGAGTTCCTCCTGAATGCGGGTGATTTCTTGTTCGGCTTTTTTACGAGAATCAGCGACTTGCACGGCGATGGAGTCGCGCTGAGATTTGCTGCGGGCCTGTGCATCGGTGATGGCCTTGGCCGATTCGTCCTGCACTTGCTGGATGGTCTGCGCGGCTTTCTGCTTGCTTTCGGCCACCTGCTTGGCGATGTCAGCCTTGTCGGTATTGGCCTTGTCTTGTTGCGTCTGCACCTCTGTGCGGATGCGGCCAATTTCTTCCGAAGCACGTTTTTTAGCCTCAGCAATCTCTGTGATACTGGCCTCCTTCTGCTTGGCTACGTTTTCCTTGATGTCAGCGATCTCGTTGGCACTGTTTTGCTGCACGAGGGCTTTTTCTTCGGCGGCTTTTCGGCGGCTTTCAGCAGCGTCTACCAGCGACTTTTGTTTTTCGAGCACTGTGTTTTCGCGCACCCGGGCGACTTCAGCAGCAGCATCTTCGCGCACTTTGAGGATTTGCTCGGCGGCGGTCTTTTTGGATGTTACCACGTCGTCGGCAGTGCGGTCTTGCTCGCCCTTGGCTTTCTCGCGGGCATCTGCTACAACGCGGGCATTCTCCTCGCGGATGCGCTTGAGTTCGTCGTCGGCATTGACTCGTGCAGTGGCGATCTCGTCGCCGTACTGGAGTTTGGATTGTTCGAGTTTCTGTTTCACTTCGGCCACTTCTTTCGCGGCGTTTTCGCGGGCTTTTTTTACCTCTTCGGCAGAAGTGACGCGGGCTTTTTGGATGTCCTCGCCTGCCTGCTTGCGGGCTTCTTCCACATTTCTGTTGATTTTCACCACCTCGCCTTCGGCCTTGTTGCGACTGTCGGTGATGTAAGATTGGGCCTCGGCTTTTGATTTTTCGATTTCGGCCAGACTGGTTTTGCGGGCCTCAAGCACCTCGTTGGCGTACTCTAATTTCTTGGCATTAGCAGCTTCCCGAGCGGCAGCAACCTCGGCTTGCAGTTGGGCTTTGATGGCTTCAGCCCGGTCTTTCTCTGCCTTTATTTCTTCTCGAAGGCGCTCTTTGGTTTTCTCCAGTTCACTCTTCAGGTTGGTTACTTCGCCATCGGTAGAACTGAATGTGCCGCCGCTGGAAGGCTTAGAAGTGCCACCCGAACTGGGTTTTCCGGAGCCGGGAGTGGTCGTGCCGCCAGCGTTGCTGGCGGGTGGCTTGGTGACGGCTGCTCCGGGTGTATCTTTCACCGCCGTAGCGTCGAGTATGCTGTAAAAACAACTGGAAAAAGTGCGAAACTCGCTCTGCAAATTGGGATTGGTTGTGAACTTATGTTTCTGACGATCAACGAAATTGACGAAGTTGATGCCTGTAATGTTTGTCTCAGATAGCCACTTTACGGTTTCCAGATCAAGGCGCAAATTGTTGCGGTGGGTGGGTACGGAACCAGGTACCAGTTCGTCCATGCCAGCAAACTTGTAAGCGCGTTCACCCCCGGATGCATCCACAAATACGACCTGATCGTCTTGATTAAACTCAATGCCGCCAGCAGAAATCATGCGGGCAAAAATGCCTTTTTCGTTGGTAAAATACTCAATGGAGTAGTTGTAGTTGCCCCGCACGATGATAGTGAGAGCCGAAGTCTGGACAAACTGGATACCAGAGATTTTTTTGTTTTCCTTGATGTTCGACGCGCAATCTTGAGCAGAAAGCGACAGGTGTGAGACAAAAAAGACAAGGGTAAGAAGGGCGGCAAGACGAGCGAATGGCTGCATGACGTGGAAGAGGTGTGTAAGTGTGAATCGGTTTTGGTTTGGGCCGCAAATTAGCACATCCTGTTTCCTAATCGGGAAGAATATAGCAGATTTACGTCAAAATGCCCAAATTTTCTTCCCAAAAACCCACACCTGACTGCTTTTATTGCCTGTCGCCCACAGGGCTGTCCAACAACTCCCACAGTTTGATCACCTCCACCGCCTCCCGCACATCGTGTGTCCGCAGGATGTTTGCCCCTTGTTGCAACGCCACCATGTGTAGGGCAGTAGTGCCGTTGAGGGCTTCGTCTGGTCCGATGTTCAGCGGTTTGTAAATCATGGATTTGCGCGAAATACCCACCAGCAT
>JAYSUY010000390.1:0-14856 GCA_043718855.1 Saprospiraceae bacterium
AAAAGGCCACCTTCGCCTACAACCACCTCAACCTGCCGCGCAGCATCATCCCGACTAAAGTACGGGACAGGCTCTTCACCACCACTGTGCCCAACCCCAAAATCGAGTGGCTGTACGACGCTGCGGGCATGAAACTCACCAAAAAACTCTACTCCGGCACCACCCTCCCCGCTGGCGCAGAGTGTTCACCCCGCTGGTGCAAAGTGTTCCGCCCTTAACAGCCCCGCTGGCTGCAAGTGTTCCCGCAACCACAAAACCCAAGCGCAACGCGGCTCGTGAGCGTCTGCGACGCGATACGCCCCGCTGGCCACAAGTGTTCACCCGCTGGCGCGAAGTGTTCGGCTTATGCTCGTGAGGGTTTGCAAGGGTGCGGCTCCAATCTGATGTACTTTTGGCAAAACCCCGCTGGCAGCAAGTGTTCCCTTGCTGGTTGCAAATATTCCCACGACCACAAAACCCAAGCGCAAGGCTGCTCGTGAGGGTCTGTGACCCGATACGTGCTGTCTGCAAGTCTCTGACTTTTTGAGCCGAGCCAGCCCCGCCGGGGCTGGCTCGGCAGCGCCTATGGCATCACAGACCAACTCACCTACACCTACGACGGCACCCACCGCGACCGCCTGACCAAAGTGGACGATGTAGGCAGCGCGACCCGGGGCTTCCTCTCGGCCCCGCCCGCCAGCGGCAACCACTACATCTATGACTCGAACGGCAACCTGACCACCGACCACCACAAGAAGGCCACCTTCGCCTACAACCACCTCAACCTGCCGCGCAGCATCGTCTTCACCACCACCACGCCCAACCCCAAAATCGAGTGGCTCTACGATGCGGCGGGCATGAAACTGACCAAAAAACTCTACTCCGGCACCACCCTCACGGGCAGCAAGAACTACATCAACGGCATCGAGTATAACGGCGCGAACCTCGAAGCCATCTACCACGCCGACGGCCGCCTGCTGCCCAACGGCGCGGCTTGGCACTACGACTACACCATCAAGGATCACTTGGGCAACGCCCGCGTCACCTTCCGCGCCAACGGCAGCACTTGGGCCAACGTGGAGGAGATGCACTACTACCCCTTCGGGATGCAGATGGAAAACGCAGGCACGGCAAACCCGACGAACAAGTACCTTTACAACGGGAAGGAGAGGAATGAGGATTTTGGGTTGAACCTGTCGGACTATGGGGCGAGGTGGTACGATGCGGCGCTGGGAAGGTGGTGGGTGATTGATAATCTGGCCGATGAGCCAGAGCAGATTGGGTTTTCTCCATATAACTATACTTGGAATAGCCCTGTGAACCTGACCGATCCTGATGGGAATTGCCCTAACTGCCCTACATCTGTTATAGGAGGAGTTGTAGGAGTGGCCGCAGGAGGCTTGATTGAAATTGGAACACACCCGCTGGCTGCAAGTGTTCCATAACCACAAAACCCAAGCGCAACGCGGCTCGTGAGGGTCTGTGACCCGTAACGTGCTGTCAGCCAGTCTCTGACTGGTGCTGGGCATACCTGTGTGACGAGTTGGGCCGCCTGTAAAACAAATGCCTCCACGCCTCCAACTACGACGGCAGCTCGGCAGTGACGCTCTCCTCTACCTTCAACTACCTACAAAGCCTTGATTATGCGTACAATATACTCGGGTGGCTGACGAGGGTCAACGACCCGACCGCTGGGACTTACGCTGTCCAGAGTGGCGACCAATTGGCTGACTTGTTCAGCATGGGGTTAGATTATGAAAGCACAGCCAACGGAGCCGCTGCGCAGTACAACGGCAATATCGCCGCCATGCAGTGGCGCACCTACATCGGCACCACCTGTGGCTCTCGCCAACTCTATCGCTTCACCTACGATGGTGCCAATCGCCTCAAAACAGCAGACCAATATTTTTGGGACGGCAGTACTTGGGACAGCATCAACAACTACTCGGAGTCGGGTATCAACTACGACCTGAACGGGAACATCACCAACTACACCCGCCGGGGCTGCCGCAAAACTGGCTTGGCAACGAACTTTGGCATTTTGGGAAAAACACTTGAGGCAAGGTCAAAACCGCCAATTTTACCACCATACACTTTTTGACTAACCCCGATACCTCACACTGCGACAAAAAAATTCTCCGGTAATTTTTTTCACAAATTACAATTGACTCCTATTTCTGGCACGGTTTTCGAAACATCTGAACTCGTGTGTAAGTATTGTTTTCAAGAATTGAAGAAATTCAAAAGCCGCGAGAAAAGTCTCGCGGCTTTTTTTATGCCCATACACCAACCAGAAGCGGTCAAAATCTACCTTTGCTCGACTTAAAACCGACACCACCACAATCATTCATCACTCATAACTGAATCAACCATGATTATTGGCGTACCAAAAGAGATCAAGAGCAACGAGAATCGCGTAGCGCTCACTCCCGCAGGCGCAATGGAATTTGCCCGTCGAGGGCACTCCGTTTTTGTACAAAGCACCGCCGGGGTCGGCAGCGGCTTTGACGACGAAGACTATGTAGAGGCTGGGGCACAAGTCCTCCGTACCGCCGAAGAGGTGTGGGCAAAAGCCGAAATGATCATGAAGGTAAAGGAGCCAATAGCGGAGGAATACGCTCGCTGTCGCGCCAATCAATTGATCTTCACTTACTTCCACTTTGCTTCTAGTGAAGACCTCACCAAAGCCATGATCTCTAGCGGTGCCATCTGCCTCGCTTACGAAACGGTGGAAACCAAAGACCGCCAATTGCCGCTGCTGATTCCGATGTCGGAAGTAGCTGGGCGCATGGCCATCCAAGAAGGCGCGAAGTATTTGGAAAAACCTGTAAAAGGCCGAGGCGTATTGCTTGGTGGAGTACCTGGTGTACCTCCCGGCAAAGTATTGGTACTAGGCGGCGGCATTGTCGGTACGCAAGCCGCAAAAATGGCTGCCGGGCTGGGAGCACAAGTCACCATCCTCGACGTGAGCCTCACCCGCCTCCGCTATCTGAGCGACATCATGCCCGCGAATGTGATCACCATGTTCTCCAACGAGTACAACATTCGCAAACTCATCCAAGAAAACGACCTCATCATAGGCGCAGTGTTGCTCCCCGGTGCGAAGGCCCCGAAACTCATCACCCGCGATATGCTGAAACTCATGCGCCCAGGCACGGTCATCGTGGACGTAGCAGTGGATCAGGGCGGATGTATCGAGACTACCCGCGCCACCACCCACGAAAGCCCGACCTACATTATTGAGGACGTGGTACACTACTGCGTAGCCAATATGCCAGGTGCTGTGCCTTTCACTTCGACGGTTGCACTCACCAACGCTACCCTCCCCTACGGACTTCAACTCGCCGACAAGGGCTGGCAGAAGGCTTGCAATGACAACCTCGAACTCAAACTTGGGCTCAACGTTGTGAAAGGCAAAGTGGTCTATCAGGGTGTGGCAGAGGCATTTGGACTTCCGTTAGTATCGGTAGACTCTGTGATGAATGCTTGATTGAAGCCTTTGCGAACGGCACATAGCACATACGATTGATATTCAGAAAAAAGTCGCGCCACTGTGCAAAAGTCATCTGTACAGACGGCTTTTGCACAGTGGCCCGACTTTTTCATTCCAGCCAGAGCAGCAATGAAATACTTCGTCCTACTCCTCAAATTCGCGGTTTTTTTCACCCTTGCACAAATCCGGCTTGGAGAATGGGATATCTCAGCAGGATTTGCCCATTTTCGGTACCGCGATGCACTGGCCTACTACACCGATGCCTTAGCTGGCATTGCACTGTTTCTGATGCTGCTGGATTTCGTGCAGTTTTTTACGGTGTGGTGGTATCGTCGCAGACACAGGATTAGGGGCGATGACAATTTCATCATCGGAGTCAGCCACATTTATTCATTGCTGCTGGTCGTTGGAATCGTCGTAGGGGTGCTTTCACTGTTCCAAATCAATGCTCGCGAACTTTTCACCTCGTTATCGATCATCTTCGCAGGCCTCGCCATCCTCACGAAGGATTACATCTCGAACATGATCAATGGGATGATCATCACGTTCTCCGGTCAACTCAGCATAGGTGACAATGTGAGCATCGGCCAACACCGGGGGAAGATCACTGATATCACCCTTCAAAACATTCATCTTCTCAATGACGACGACGATGTGATTTACATCCCCAACAACGTGATGCTCAACATAGAGGTGGTCAACTACACCAAACGGGAGGTGAAGCGCACGAGCATCGACTTTGAGATTGACTTCAAACATCTCATCACCGTAGAAGAATTGGAGCGCAACCTCATCGAAATCCTCAGGCCGTTCCACGACCTGATCAAGCCCGACAGTTACTACCTCCGCGTTTTTGAGGTACGGAAAGACAACGTGGCGATGAAATTCCAGTACATCCTCAAAGAGCCGAACAAGGAATTAGAGCGGCAAATCCGCCGCCGCGCCATCCGCCGTTTGGTAGAAATCATCAGCGAGCGAGAGAAAATAGTGGATAAAATACCGGAGTTGCCGGATATGCCCGATGCTACAGGGCATTCAGTGATTTAGGAGAGGGCGAAAACTTTGCTGGCGTTGCCCTATTGGTTGAAAACAAAGGTAATAGCCGCCCCACTGATGGGGCGGCTATTACATGACATCACTGATCCGCCTTCAGGTCGTCTGCTATTTTGTCCATTGTTTTGTTGACCCCGGCTTTGAAGTCTGCCCAACCGTCTTTCATGTCGTTGTTCACTTCCTTCATCCGCGCTTGCAGTTCGTCGCGTTCCGCTGCGAGGCGATTGCGGCGGGTCTGCCAGCGGGCCTTCTCTTTGGCCGAGGATTTTTTGATCTTGGCATCCAGCTCGTCTATCTCTTGGTCCAGTTCTTTCGATTGCCGGGTCATTTTGTCAGAAAGTTCGTCGCGCTCGGCGCGGATGGCCTCGGCGGCATCTTTGGCGGCATCTTTTACGCCTTCGGCAGCCTCGCTCATGCCATCTTTTATTTTTTCGCCAGCCCGCTTGGAGTCTTCTTTCATCTCTTGAGCGGCCGTTTTGTCGCTGCCTTCACAAGCCGTAAAAGTGGCTAAACCACCGCTGATGAAAAGGAGCAATGGGGCAAATGAGGACAGATTCTTTATTGTCTTGATCATAGATGGATGGATTTTTTTTAGTGACAGTGGTGCGTTTCTAATCTTCTGGGCAGCAATGCGCTACACCAGTACCCTAAAATCTCCGTGCCACCCGCCAACGCTGCTTTTTGTTGCCCGAATTACCCAAAATGGGGGAGCGCTTCCCAATTCAGCCCAGCTCGTCAGGACTGGATTGGCTGACTGCCCAGTTCCTAATGGATGGGCAACAACACCCGGAACGTCGCGCCCTCGTTGGGCACAGTCACCACCTCCACCCGCCCGCTGTGCAACTGAACAATGCTGAGGGTGCCCGCCAGCCCAAGCCCCAGGCCGTTGTTCTTTCGAGAAAAATACGGCTCGAAGATGTGCTGCAAGTATTCCGGTGGAATGCCGGGGCCATTGTCGCGGATACACATCGCTACACTATCGTCGCCTTCCAGCATAGTGGAAAGATACAGTTCGCCCCGATCCACCTCCACCATTTCTACAGCATTGATGATGATGTTGAGCAGAGCGATTTTCATCTTCTCAGGATCGGCGTGCACCTGCACCTCAGGAGTGCTGTAGTGGCGGTGTACAGTGATTCTTTTGAGCGCGATGCGGTCGGCAGCCCTGTGGAGGGCCGCGTCCAGCAGTTCGTGCGGGCGACAGGGGCAGCGCTCGATGTGGCCTGGGTTGCTGGATTGGAGCAGATCGGTCAGCAGCCTGCTGATGCGCTTGCTGTTGCGCTCGATGATGTCCAAGTAGTCGGTCAGTTCAGGGTTTATGCCCTCTGTGCGGAGTTGGCTTACCGAGAGGTCGATGTTGGTGAGCGGGTTGCGGATTTCGTGGCCCAGCATCCGCAGAAACCGGCCCGTGGCCGCCAGTTTTTCGGCCACCACGAGGTCCTGCTCTGCTTTTTTGCGGCGGGTGATGTCGTGAAATATCGCCTGAAAGAACACCTCGCCGGGCCGCCCAAGTGCGGGCAGGCAAGTGCAAGCCACAATGCTGTATCGCGTCTCGCCTTGCGCTGTGAGCAGCTCCACTTCAAACTCCCGCACGTTGCTTTTTTGTTTTATTTTATTGAAGAACAAAACCTTATCCACATCTTTTACAAAAATGTCTGTGATTTTTTTCTGTAAAAAATCCACTCGTTCAAACCCCAACAGGCGTGTGGCTGCCTCGTTGATGTCCGTAAATTGGCCTTCTGCATCCAACAGGCAGATCACGTCCAAAGACCATGCAAATACCCCGCGGTACTTTTCTTCGCTGTCGCGCAAAGCCCGCAAGGCCACCGTGCGCTCTATGGCGTAGCGGATGCTGCGCTCTAGTTTTTCGGCATCCAGATCACCTTTCACTAAGTAGTCAGTGGCACCCAGCCGGAGGGCTTCTTCGTCCAATTGAGTATTTCCTTGGCCGGTGAGCAGGATGATCGGGGTGCGCAGCTTAAGGTCTTGAGCAATGCTGAGCAAGTCAAAGCCTGTGCGGGCGCCGAGCAGGTAGTCAAAAAAGCAGAGGTCGAAATGCCGCTCAGACAAGTATGCCAACCCTTCGTCGTATGTGGCCGCCCACGTCACATGGAACCGCTGGCTCTGGATGTCGCTCAGGTAGTCGATCGTGAGCAGGTAATCGTCCTCGTCGTCGTCAACGAGTAATACAGCAAGCGGGGAAGCAAGTATTGACATAAGTTGAGCAGTAATTTTAGGGCCTACACCAGTGGCAGCACGATGCTGAACACCGCACCTACCCCCGTCTGGCCTTCCGCGGCGATGAAGCCGCCGTGGCTTTCCACAATTTTTTTGCAAATGGCCAACCCGATGCCCGACCCTTCGTACTCCGAGCGGCCGTGCAGCCGCTGAAACACAGTAAAAATGCGCTCTGCATTCTCCTGATCAAAGCCCACGCCGTTGTCTTCGATGCGCACAACGCAATAGCGCTGGTGGGGCAGCACCGCTTTCCAATGGGCCAGCTCGCTTCTCAGCGCCGTATAGTGGCTGAGTTTGACCACCAGAGGCACGTCTTTTTTAGCGAAACGGAGCGCATTACCAATAATGTTTTGAAAGAGCTGCTCCATCTGGCTCGGTATGGCTTCTATTGTGAGCCACGCAGCAGGCTGCTCGATGTGGGCCTGTTTTTGTTCGATGACCACCTCCAGATTAGCCAGCGCATGGAGGAGGCATTTGCCCAAGTCTACGGCCTCCAAATGTTCGTCCTGACGAGTGGCGCGGCTGAACAGGAGCAAGTCGTCTATCAGTTTTTCCATGCGCTTGGCCGCTTCGCGCATCCGGTTGATGTACATCTGGCCTTCAGATTGCAGCTGTGAGCCGTACTTGGACTCAAGTCGGTCGCCAAATGATTTGATCTTCCTCAAAGGCTCCAGCAAGTCGTGCGAAGCGACATAAGCAAAGGCTTCGAGCTCCTTGTTGGATCGGTCGAGTTGCTCCATGCGGGCATCGAGTTCGCGCTGTTTTTGGGCCAATTCGGTCACGTCTTTGAGCAACAGCACCCCAATACTTTGTGATTCGTCGTCGCGGTTGCCGCAGTACACACTGGTCTTGTACAATCGGCCATTGATCTCGCGCTCCAGATCGCTGCGGGTGTCGCTGCCGAATACAGTGGTCACATATTCGCCCAAAAATGAAAACTCGTTCTGTTCAAAAAGTTGGGTCAAGTTGCGCCCGTTCAAATCGCCCTCGATGTTGAGGCGAATAAAGCGCGGCTGCCCCTCTGTGAGCACGATATTGAAATCACGGTCAAACAAGATGATCTCATGGTCACTTAATCTGTCCGTGAGCGACTGATACAGGCGCGTGAGGCGGCGGTCGGCAAAGGAATCTCGCTTCGGGCGGGTGATGTCCGTCAAAGTGACTGTCAGGTGCTGTTCTGTGCGGTTGCCCGCAGCCCGCAGCCAAAGACCCAGTTGGCTGACAAAAAAATCAACGGGATCGCTCAGCGGGTGTGCCATCGTGCTGCAGCAAAGGCTGGCAACCACCTCCAGCGGGAACACTTCCTCCAGCGGCAGTTTTTCCGGCGACAATCCCAAGAGTTGGGCGGCGGCGCTATTGGCGGCGCTGCACACCCATGCTTTCGGCTCGGCGAGGGCCGTGGGGGTATCGGTCCCGAACAACAGCAGCCCTACGGGCGACGCTTCAAAAATGTGTCGTAAATGTTGTTCCATGCCCACTATCCAATGTTGTAAGTTTTCAACTTATTGTACAGTGTTTTCCGGTCTATGCCCAACAGTTCGGCTGCCTTGCTTTTGTTGTAGTGTGCTTCCTGTAGTACACGCACGATGGCTTCGTATTCAGCGATGCCAGCAGCGGTCTTCAGGTCAGTTTTGGGCGGTATTGGGTTAGGCTGAGGGGCAGCAGCGACTATCGGCGGGGCCGGTGGGGCGAGCGGAGACGGGGCGGAGCGGGGCGGGGCAGTTATTTCTGGCACATCGTCGCTCAGGTCCAGTTTGCTGAAATGCGCGATCTCAAAAGGCAACGATTTGGCCTCCACCCAAGCCCCGTCAGTTAGCAGCGTAGCACGCTTGATCACATTTTTCAGTTCGCGCACATTGCCGTACCAAGGGTAATGCAAAAAAATCTGCGCCACGTCGTCCGTGAAGCCGCTGATGGATTTGCCCAATTCACGAGCTGTATCGGCCAAAAAACGCTCCGCAAACAACAAGATATCCTCCCGGCGCTCGCGCAAGGGCGGCACTTCAAGGCTGAACTCGTTAAAACGGTGGTAGAGGTCTTCCCGGAACTTGCCCTGGCGCGCAGCCAGCAGCAACCGTTCGTTGCTGGCCACGATGATGCGTACATCCAGAGGGATTTCTTTGGTACTGCCGATGCGCTTCAGTCGTCGCTCTTGTAGCACACGCAACAAGGCTACCTGCGCGTCGTAGGGCAGATTGGATACTTCGTCAAGAAACAAAGTCCCCCCGTTGGCTAATTCAAAATGTCCAATTTTGAGGGCCAAGGCACCAGTGAACGCCCCTTTTTCGTGCCCAAACAACTCGCTGTTGGCCAAATCCTTCGATATTGCCCCGCAATCCATCGGCACAAAAGGCTGCTTGGCCCGTAGGCTGGAGTCGTGGATCATGCGGGCGATGGACTCTTTTCCAGAGCCACTTTCGCCATAGATGATCACGCCGTAGTTGGTGGGCGCCACCAAGCCGATTTGTTTGTACAAGGTCTGTGCCTGCAAACTGTTGCCCATAATGTGGCCCGAAGCAGCCTTCTGGGAGGGGCGTGGCTTAGCCGTTGCGGGCTGTGGAACGGCCTCTGGTACAGCCATGGCTTGTGCTGGAGACGGCGACTCCAAGGCTCGCTGAATGGTGAGCAGTATCTCATCGGGCACAATGGGCTTGGAAATGTAGTCAAAAGCACCGAGCTTCATCACGTGTACGGCCATGCGGATGTCCGAATAACCAGTGATGACCAGCACGGGTATGTGCGCCCACCGCTCACGCAGTTTGGGCAACATCTCATTGCCGTCCATGTCGCCCAGCCGAAAATCGCACACGATCAGGTCAGGGCATTCGGCTTCCACTGCGGCAATGCCCGTCCGCCCACTGTTGGCACTGACCGTCAGGTAGCCCTTTCGGGTCAAAAAACGCGACAACAGCGTACAGGTGTCCGGGTCGTCGTCTATGATGAGAATCTTTTGCATGGTCATTGGATTGTTTTTAAGCGCGATTTGGCTATCGGCAGGTTCAAAGCGTCGCGGTATTTGGCAACGGTGCGCCGAGCCACAGGATATCCTTTTTCTTCCAGCAGACCTGCTAACCGCTGGTCCGAGAGTGGGCTTTGTTTATCTTCGGCTTCGATGAGCGTGGCCAGCAAGCTGCTGATTTCGCGCTGGGTCACCAGTTCGCCGTCCGTGCGGGCCATACCCTGATTGAACAAGGTGCGCAGGTGTACCGTGCCAAAATCAGTGAGTGCGTATTTGGTACTCGTTACCCGCGAGATGGTCGAGATGTCCAGCCCTGCGCGTTCGGCCACATCTTTGAGAATCATCGGGCGGAGGGTTTTCACATCGCCGGTGTGAAAGTAGTCGCTTTGTAGAGCCACGATGATTTGCATGGTACTGAGCATGGAGTGCTCACGTTGGCGCACCATATCGATGAACCACAGCGCAGACTCTGTTTTGGCGCGGAGGTACCGGGCAGCGGCCTTTTCTTGCGCTTTGGACGCGTGCTGTTGCAAGGCGCGCAGCGTGTCGACCATGTCGGGGCTGAGGCGCAGGCTGTCGCTGTTGCTTTGCGTCAGCGAGACGATCAGATGGCCCTGCTCGGATTTTTCAACTACAAATTCGGGGATAATGTGCCTGTTTTTCGCCAATTCGTTGGTGTTGCCACCTGATGGCCGAGGGGTGAGCCGCCCGATCAGGGTGGCGGCATGCTGTATTTGCTGGGCGGGAACACCGAGTTGTCGAGCAATTTTTTCGATGTTGTGTTGCGCGAAATCGTGCAGATGATCAGCCACGATCTGGTGTGCCAGCGCGGCGTGTTCCATATCGAGAATTTTGGCATTAAGTTGCAACAAGAGGCACTCTCGTAAGTCGCGTGCACCGATGCCTACAGGTTCTAGGCTTTGCAAAATCTCTACTGCGTCGGCTATTTCGGTTTCTTCCACGAGTATTCCGTGCGCAAAAGATAGTGTATCGGCCAGATCGGCCAGATCGTTGCGAAGGTAGCCATCGTCGTCGAGGCTGTCGGCCAAATAGGCCACCATCATCCGTTGGCGGGGCGAAAGAGCAAGCACACAAAGTTGCTCTTGGAGCTGCTCTCTGAAATCTTTGCCCTGCGCCACTGGCGACTGCCAATCAGCGATCTCTACAGTACCACTGGCGGTATCGGTTGTTTTGTAGTCGGGGAGACCATCATCTTGGTGGTACTCGTCAAGGAGGTCAAAGTCTTTTTCAGGTGCATCGGCATCTACTGAACCGTCCTGATCGGGCAAGGGCTGCTCGTCGTCGGCACTGTACTCGGCTTCCAAAGCGGGGTTTTCCTCTATTTCGTCCTGAATGCGCTGCTCCAACTCGAAGCTGCTGAGTTGCAGCATATTGAGTAGTTGAATCTGCTGAGGAGCCAACTTGAAAGTTTGCTTTTGCCCAAACTGTTGCTTTTGCCGCATCATGTGCCGATTGTAGACGGGGGAGGGCGACTTTCCCTTTGGAAAACCTGCCCGATACCTCTTGCAAAGCCCTGAAAAGGCGATGCCAGCACAATGGTCGTCAAAAATTGGGTACTTTTTCTACATTTTGGGGAAACAAATACACAAGCGCAGCCACTGGGCGGGGTACCGCGGCAGCGATATGGCAGTCATGTGAGGCGCATCCCTGAGATACGGCTACGCTGGGCTGATGTCCAACTCCTTCTCCGTTGAGCGAAAGTGGCGTAAGAGGCTGCGCATACGCTCCGTAAGGCCATAGTCGTCGGCTTTTTGCGCCACAAATGCACTGATGTGCGGGAGGTTGCGCAGCAGCATCGGTATGACTATCTGTGCCGCTACGCCCAGCCAAGGGTTTCTGGCCCGGCCTGGCAACAGGGTAAGCGCCAAGCGGATGCTCTGCGTGGCCAACGAGTTGTGCCTAAAACTGTCGGCTGCGTCGCTGATCACATTTTTGACCATTTGCAGAGGGCGCAGCGAAGCGCGTATTTCTTGCCAGTCCTGTTGGAGCAAGCGTTTTTGGGATTCCAACTGTTGCCGCAAACGCAGGTGTTCGGCTTGAAGTTTAGGATGTTTTTTCATCGTCGTCGTCGTCTTGAATGGATTGAAGCACACCGTTGGTGACTACGGTGCGCACATAATTGCGCGCTATGGAAACAGCCAACAGCAGCACGACCACAAACACCCCGGCCATGATGAAATAAGCGTCAGCTGGGTTCTGTAGGTTTTGGCCGATGCGCATGGCCGCCCCGATGCTGATGAACACCAAAGCTATGCCTCCAAAGAAAGTCAAAAAAATGCCCGTGACGATTCTCGACATGATCAAGATGCCTCGTTCGGTGAAGTTCAGCACGATCATGTCCCAGCGTGTGTCCAAGTAATCCATGGCGTGCTGAGAGAGGTCCTCGATGTGGGCTTGTGTATTGTTGCTGATGATGTCCATGCGTTGCGATAGCGTAATGTTTGATGTGGAAAAGGGCATCTCGAAGTACTGGCTGCTGATGCTGCTGAAACCCGTGCTGTATTTCGGCGACTGAAATCGCCGATACATAGCTGGCAATGCAGCCCACAGGAAGCAAACATCTTGGCACAATATGCCAAGATGTTTGGGCCTCAGGCCCTTCGCGCCCCTGTTGAGTGTTAGGCCAAATGCCCTTCTACCTCGTTTGTCATGCGGTTGACAGTGCGTTTCCCGTTTTGCGCGGCGCGCTCGGCGGTGTTTTCGGCATTGTCCGCAAATTCAGTAGCTGTGTTTTTAGCCTTGCCCCAAAGACTCTCTCCTTTCTGGATGATGTGGCGCATAAACTCGTCCAATTCGTCAGCAGCGATACCGACACCCGTTTTGGCCTTGCCTTTGGTTTCGTACCAAGTTTTCTTGCCTTCCTCGATCAGGTGTTCTACCGATTCGACAGACTGGTTTTTCATTTTGAGGATTTTTTTGCGGCTTTCAGCGCCCGACTGTGGGGCGGTGAGCAGCGCGATGGCTGCTCCGGCAGCGGCTCCGCCGATGAAGGCGGCCAACAAATTTGAATTAGACATGGTGCTAAACGTTTTTAGATGAAAAAATTCTTGTGCAGATGTGTTTGAATGCCTTGGCTTTCTGCGTACGGCACTACCTTTCCGGTTAAAGCACAATGCCACGCCAAGAGGCCGATTTTGGGCTGAAATAATGCCGATTTTGTAGAGAAGTGTAGAAAAAATACCCAGGGAGAGCCTGTCTGGTCAGGTATCATTATTTCAGACAAAGTGTGGCACGATATGCCTACATCTACCCATGCAACAAACAGGAACACTCCTTATCATTGACGACGAGCCCGATGTATGCATCCTGCTGCGCAGGATGCTGCGTCACCAGTTTGCTCGAATCGAATATGCCCACACCCTGTCGGATGCTAATTTGTGGGCAAGCCTCATTGCCCCAGAGGTTATTTTGCTCGACAACAACCTACCAGACGGCCACGGACTGGATTACATCGCCGCGTTCAAATCATTGCTGCCCGCCTCCCGGATTGTCATGATCAGCGCGATGGACATCCACCAAGAAGCGCTGGCCGCCGGTGCGGACTATTTTCTGTCCAAGCCCATCGATGCGCAGCAGTTGAACTTGTTGCGATGAAGCCGCCGCCTCATTGCTGGCAAGCGTGGCATCCACCATGGGTTGCGCTGCCCCAAAAATGACGCACAAAAAAACCGGCCATGCACAAAGCATAGCCGGTTCAAAAATCATCGTGGGAATGAGAAGATTGTCGTCAGGTTAGAAATCGTACCCTAAGGTGATACCAATGCCGCGGTTGCGACGATAAGGCTTGTCATCGTTTTGGTTGTTCGCATCTTGGTCGAGCAGGTTATTAATGCCGAGGTTGTAGCGCAAGTCTAGGTAAGTTGAGCCAAACTTGATGCCGCCGCCAAACGACACGCCCCAGTCCATGCGGCGTTGTCGCTCCTCCGGGGTGTCGTTGTCAAATGTAAACTTGTCCTCCGATGTAGTGGTTTGCCCCAAAAGCGTGATCGTGTTTTTGGACTTGCCACTGAGAGCAAGGCCCAAGTAAGGGCCAGCCAAAAGATAGATGCCTGAGCGGGTTTCTTCGCCCATCAGTTTCAGTTTCACCAGCAGCGGCACTTCCACATAATTGTAGTAGTAGCGGCTTTCAATGCGGTTGCGCTCGTCCAATTCGTAGGTCGCCTTGCCGCCTTTTTGGATGTACAGCAGTTCGGGTTGCAAAGAAATCACGGACTTGGGAGCCAAGTCGAAGGCCAAGCCCACCTGAAACCCGACGACAGATTTGTTCTCCAATTCTTTGTAATTGGGTTCTTTGGCCGACTCTGCTACGCTGGCGATGTTGACACCCGCTTTGAGCGAAATCTGCGCGAGGGCATGCGTCATCGGACACAAGGCCAAAAGCACGGCTGTCGGAAGTGAAAAGATTCTTATGTTCATGTTTGAAGTAGTTGACTTTCAATGAATGATCGCCAGTAGCGCACTGGCTTTGACCATACCCCTGAAAATCTGAGACCACCTCGTTGTCCGTTTTTTTGTAGAAACAATACCCCATATTGTAGGAACAGTCGCCTACGTCACCCCACATTTTTGTATAAAACAAAAAAGCGGTGTGCAACAGATTGCTGCACACCGCTTTTTTGTTTGTTTCGCCTTCGGCAAAATTAATACTGCCACAAGTCGTGCTCGTAGTTGAAAATCTCATTCTTGATCTTTTCAGACTCCATCATCACATCAAGACCCGTGAGGTAGTCTTGAATTTTGCGATCATACACGTTTGACTCTTTGTAGATGTAGGATGCAAAATAGCGCATCTCAAACAAATCTTCCCACGAAATGGTGGCATTTGTGTTGCCGCCCATCGTGAATACACGGTGACGAGAGAACAGTTCGCGAGCCTGAGGGTAGTTCACCCAGAACATTGGCTTCTCGAAGCGAAAGTTACCTTCGTTGTCCTTCACGTCGATCATCGGAGCAATACCGAGGATGCGTACTTGAAGCTGCGAAGTCTCTTTGTCGAAGAACCACACCTCTTTGAGACGGAAACGCTTAACGTCCTCCCAGTTGATGTCGTTGCGAACGATCTGAATCTTTTCTTCGTAGGTCTCTGGGTCAAAAGTGACCACAGTGTCCGTTT
>JAYSUY010000040.1:0-6703 GCA_043718855.1 Saprospiraceae bacterium
CAAAGGCGCACACATTGGCGGCGGTTATGGCAACGACTTTTGGTATGAAGTGCATAACAATTTGCTCTTTTTTAGCGTTGCCCATTTCTATCCAAACGAGCCAGATTTCGATGATATACTGAGGGGTATCGCTGAACAGTTTTACAAGTCCGATTCGGTCATGGGCAAGAGTTACAGCTATTCTTATTTTGATTTTAAAAACATGAAGGCTTATAAAAACCATATCCCAACGCAAGAAGACGTGGCGGGTGGCTATGCTTTTATATTGTATGCGGCTTGGGTGAAATTTGGCGATGAGAAGTATTTGCGTGCCGCAAAAAACGCAATGGATGTCCTTTACAATCAAAAAGAAAACCGTTTTTATGAAGCCATGTTACCCTTCGCTGCCTATATCGGCGCACGCATGAACGTCGAAGCGGGGACAAACTACGACATACAACGCTTCCTCGATTGGACGTTCAATGGCGATGCCGTTGGACGCGAAGGCTGGGGCATTCTCGCAGACAAATGGAATGGTTACGATGTCAGTGGCTTGCTCGGCAGCACCGTCCACAATGGCGGCTATGGTTTTTTGATGAATACTTTTGATATTATGATGCCGTTTTCGTCTATGGTTCGATACGACCAAAGTTATGCCCGCGCCGTCGGCAAATGGGCTTTGAACGCCTCCAATGCCGCCCGTTTTTGCTATCCCTACGAGATGCCCGACTCGCTACAAGCCATCCCGCAACATAAGGCCGTGACCAAAAATGTGATCGCCTACGAAGGTGTCATCAAAGAATCGGTGTACCCACAGTTCAAGGGCATTACGCCATTTGCGCAGGGCGACGGGCCGCTTTGGCACGAAGGAATGCCGCAACAAACCATGTTTTCGGTGTACGGCAGCGGCCACGTCGGCTTTTTTGGCGGCACCATCCAGCCCACCAACGTGCCTGAAATCCTGCGGGTGGATTGCCGCGCCACCGATTTTTACAAAAAACAGGCGGCCTACCCGACCTACCTGTTTTTCAATCCCTACGTGGAGGTGAAAACAGTGGAGACCAACGTCGGCACAAAAAAAGTGGACGTTTACGACACCGTGAGCCGGACGTTTTTGGGGCGCAGGGTACGCGGCAATTTCCAGTTTCTCGTACCCGCCAATGCCGCGCGGGTGCTCGTGCTGATCCCCGCAGGTAAGCGGTTTGCCATGGAGCAAGGTGTGCTGAAAGCGGGGGGCGTGACGGTGGATTTTATGGGAGGGAAGTGAGGAGCGCAAATAAATGGGTTGAGATCAGAAGGCATTGAAAATCAACAGGCTTATTGACCGGGTGACTTCAAGTCACCCGGTCAATAAGCCTGATTACCAATCACTTGCCCTAACTCATTCTTGCCATGTGCGAGCAGCCTACTCCACCACCACCTTCCGCCTCACTGTTCCCGCTTCCGTCGTCAATTCCACCCAGTACAGCCCGCTGGCAAAGCCGCTCAAGTCGGCCTCCCACACCATTTTCCCCATAGGGAAAAAACGATGTTGCGTATGGAGCGTCGCGCCCAGCCCATTGCTGATTACTACAGAAAAGTCGCCTCCGGCAAAATCCTCCAACTGAATAGTCAGTGCGCCCGATGTAGGGTTAGGGAACAGCCGCAGCCCGGCAGCAAAGGCGGGTTCTGGAGGTGTGGAATTGGTCGAATCCTTCACCATCGCGACCACCGGAATACGGTCGCTTACACAGTCGTAACTATAAAAATCTACTTCCCAAGCAAAGAAATAATAGTAGCGGGCGGCATCGAAGTTAGAGCCTTTCAGCACCACCGTGCCCGGAATCTCGTAAGGGTACTTCACATTCACGTCACTGCGGCGCAAGCGCGGGCCATTGGTGCTGAACGATTGCTGATTGACCTCCGGGTCTGTCATCAGCCGCAAACCTGTGCCGACTGGGACATCAAAACCCAACGCGATGGTCGAAATACCGCTTCCGATATTCACTGCCTTGGCTTGCAGCACCGTACCCAGAGCATCTTGCAACACGATGCGGCGGTTGCCCACGATGGTGGTCTGCACCTTCACCGTTGCCAACTTGAAGGGCCTCAAGCAATCAAAAACGATCTCGCCATTGAACTGTGCATCGCCAAACGAGGTGCCCTGATGAGCGAGCATCCCGGTTATTTTGTTGGGCTCGTCATGCACTTTCAGGTTGTCTACCCAGAACGTGTCGCTCGCGCTCAGCGGTGGCGACATCCACTGATTTCCGGTAAAAAACGATACGCCGCCCGTCGGCACGTCGTACCAGCGTGGCATTTCGCCTTGAGCCGCAAGCGTAGCGGACGTGTTCACCTGCACCGTGTCGCCAGTCACCACAGGCTCCGGGGCATCCAGCACTTCCACCTGAAACGGCGGAGAGGTGAACTGCTCGCACAGCCCCTGCACTTTTACGGTGTAGGTACCCGGCTGTTTTGCCTCAATTGTTGCGGTGGTATCTCCAGTATTCCACAGATAACCCAGCGCAGTAGAAGTAGCCAGTGTGACACTACCGCCCTGGCAAAAAGTGACTGGCCCCAAGGCCTGTACCATCGGCGTTAGCACTGGGTTTACCACCACGCCCACGATGTTGGATGACACTTCGCAGCCCTCAGCGGTGGTTGCTTTTACCGAGTAATTGCCCTGTGCAAAAGCCGTAATCAACTGCGTTGTATCCCCGTTGCTCCACTGGTATTTCAAAAAACCACTGGGGGCCGTCAGCCTGATGCTGTCGCCCAAGCAAAATACTTCGCCTCCTTCAGCAAGCACAACTACCTGATTGGCAACACATTTTTTTTCAAAAACAGTTAAATACTGATCTATGGCGGGTCCTTTCACGACATCCCTTGCGCCCGAAGGCCAGTTCACGACGACCGAATCGACTGCCTCCGTTTGGCCGAGGCCAAAGTGAATGTGCAAGGAGTTGGAGATGCCGTAACTTTCACCAGACCTCACCTCGCGCACCTGTGTGCCGAGGGCATTGTGGAGGGTTACTTTAGCCCCCACAGCGCTGCTGTTGCTCTGGATGCCATGCAGTCGCAGGCCTAAAAAATGGTTGCCATTGCCCTTGTTGAGCCAAAGTGCATCGGATATATTGCTGGGGTCGTTAAAAACAATGCCGTAGCCAGCGTAGATGTCCAGAAAACCATCGCTGTTCAAATCGCCGATGGCATACGATTGCATCGGATTTTTAGGGTCAAACAGTCCAGGGATGCGGGAAAAGGTCTTGTCGTGGTTGTTGCGAAAAAGGTGTTCCTCCGTTCCAGCCACCAAGATGTCCACGAAGCCATCGTTGTCGAAATCTCGAAAAACGCCTTGAATGGTCTGGCCCGTCACTGAATCGAACAGGCCAGCAGCAACGGTGATATCGGTGAAATGCCCCACACCGTCGTTTTCCAGCAATTGGCTCGACACGTCGTGGTTGGTGATAAAACAATCAAAATCGCCGTCGTTGTCCATGTCGCCAAAGTCGGCAGTCCAACTTTGCGCTCCGATGCGCAGTCCCGCAACATCCAGTGAATCAAGCGTGTAGGAGCCATCGCCGTTGTTCCAAAACAGTTGGTTGATGCGACGCGGGTCGGTTGGGTCTGTGACACCTTGTCGGCACTTGGCAACGTACAAATCTAAGTCACCGTCGTTGTCCACATCGCTCCAAACCGAACCGTAATTACCCGAATTGAAGTTGCGGGAGTAGGAAACTGCATCTAAATTGATCCATTCGGGGCGGTACTCCAACTTGCCCGTGCCATCGTTGCCGAGGATGAACGAGGTGGAGTCATCGTTGCACACAAAAGCATCCAGCCAACCGTCGTTGTTGATGTCGGCAAAATTGACCGTTTGAACAAAAATGCCCGGAAGGCTGAGTTCATCCAACAGGTAGCCTCCGTTCAATTTGAAAGCCAACTTGATGCCGTCGTAGGCCCCACCGGTGAGCACTTCGGGCAGCCCGTCGTTGTTGATGTCGCCGAGGCAGATGCCCCACTGAGGGTCGATATCCACTTTGCCTATCGGACTGTGGTTGAATAATTTATTCGGGGCAGTCTGAAATTCTATGGCCAACTGAGTCCCCCTGTCCATGCGGACAATGTCGTCGTGCCCGTCGCCATCCATGTCCACCACCCCCATCGCTACGCCGCTGTAATGTTTGTCGGGCGTGAGGAGTTGAGCTTCTTTGACAAATTGAATTTGAGCGATGAGGAAGTTGGGGGCAAACAAGGCCACAGAGAAAAGAAAAGCGTATAGATTTTTCATTGTCAACAACTTGCGAAAAGTTTGAAAATTAATGAGGGTGAAAGTAGCGCAAAGTTGCTGTTGCGGATTCACCGAAATCCAGCGTTGGCAAGCAAGCGACAGAATCTGACGAAGTCAACCAAGGTATGCCGCATTCACTGGGCTGGTGGGCCGTACGCACCTGAACAATTCCCCCCGCTGCCCGTTACTGCCGCTCAGCAATACAATTTCCACCTATGCAATACCGCCTTTTTGGCCGCTCTGGCCTCCGCGTCAGCGAACTCTGCCTCGGCACCATGACTTTCGGCACCGAATGGGGCTGGGGCAACGACAAGGACGAGAGTCGCCGCATCTTCGATACCTACGCCAACGCCGGGGGCAATTTTGTCGACACCGCTAACCGTTACACCGAAGGCACCAGCGAACGCTGGCTCGGCGAATTTGTCAAAAGTGACCGCCACCACTTTGTGGTCGCCACCAAGTACACCCTCCGCGACCGCCTCGGCGACCCCAACTTCGCAGGCAGCCACCGCAAAAACATGATGCGCTCGGTGGATGAGAGCCTCCGCCGCTTGGACACGGATTTTATCGACATTTTCTGGGTACATGCTTGGGACCACCTCACGCCTACCGATGAGGTGCTGCGCGGTCTCGATGACCTCATTCGGGCTGGAAAAGTACAGTACATCGGGGTATCTGACACGCCTGCCTGGGTGGTGAGCCACGCCAACACACTGGCCGAACTGCGCGGCTGGACTCCCTTCGTGGGCTTACAAATCGAGCACTCGCTCATTCAGCGCAGCCCGGAGCGCGATCTGCTCCCGATGGCGCAACATTTCGGCCTCGCCGTCACCACTTGGGGCGCAATGGGCGGCGGCGCACTCACTGGAAAATACCTCCGGGGCGAGTCGGGGCGAGTGGTGGAACAGAGCGTTCGCCGCAGTGACCGAGCCAACGGCATCGCAGCCAAGGTGGTCGAAATTGCTGACCGTCTGCAAGTTGCACCCGGACAAGTCGCCCTCAACTGGGTGCGGCAGGGCCAGCCGAAGAACAACATCATCCCACTCGTGGGCGCACGAACGGCGGCCCAGTTGGAAGAGTCGCTCGGCTGCCTGAACTTCTCCCTGCCTGACGATGCACTTGCCGCGCTCAATGAAGCCAGTGCCATCGAGATGGGTTTTCCGCACGAATTCCTGGCCACCGACAACGTGCGGGACTTGGTGTACAGCGGCAGTTACGGGAAGATTGACCAATGATCCGTTGACCATATTTTTCTATGCTAGGACTTTCGCACAACCCCAGAGGGGTTGAACATGAATAGCCCCGGATGCAATCCGGGAGAATCTATTGTACGTTTAATATAACCCCGAAGGGGTTGAACGTGAAGGTTTTAGGTTTTAGGTGCAAATCAATCTAAGTTCAACCCCTTCAGGGTTGCTTCCGCATTCCTTCATAAAACCCCGGATTGCATCCGGGGATATTCACGTTCAACCCTTTCAGGGTTTTGAGAAAGTCCTCTATGAAATACTTGATCATCGGCATCGGCCCCGGCATTGGCCTCGCACTCGCCCGCCGCTTCGGGCGCGCTGGTTTCGACATCCTGATGGTGGCCCGAAATGCTGCCAAACTCCACGATTATGAAACTGAACTGGCTGCCAAAGGCATCCGTGCGCAGGGCTATGCCGCCGATATTTCAGGCGGCCCAGCATTCCAGCAGGTGCTGGAAAACATCCTTGCTGAACACCCCACTGTGGAGGTGATGCACTACAACGCCAGTGCATTTACGCCTGCCCTACCCTCTCAGGTATCGCCGAAGGTTTTTCTGGAAGGATTGAAAATCAACGTTTTGGGAGCAGTGATAGCCGCCCAAGCAGTGCTGTCACAGATGCAGAAGTGCGAGCAAGGCACCCTGTTTTTCACAGGCGGCGGCTCTGCGCTCCGCCCTTCCCCCATCGCCTCCAGCCTCGGTGCGGGCAAAGCCGCCATGCGCAATTTTGTGCAGTCGCTGGCTCAAGAGTGCAAGCCGCAGGGCATCCATGTCGCCACCGTCACCATCAACGGCATGGTGAAAGCAGGTACTCCGTTTGACCCTGATTTGATTGCGGAGGAATTCTGGCGGCTGTACCAACAGCCTGCTGAGGACTGGGAGACGGAGGTGATGTTTGGGTAGGCGGGTGCCTCAACAGTCCACCGGATGGAGTCGCCTGTTTTTTTACATTTGCACCTCAATTTTTTAAAAAATGCGCCTGATTCAACACATCAAAGCCTCCAACCTGCTCTCCTTCGGCCCCGATGGGCTGGACTTGGAACTGCACGACCTGAATGTGCTGATCGGGCCGAACGGGTCGGGGAAGTCGAATTTTTTGGAGATTTTTGAGTTGTTGAAATCGCTGCCTAGGAGTGAGGAAGATAGCAACAACTTGAGATCTGTAATTAGTCAGGGTGGGGGGATGTCAGAATGGATATGTAAAATAG
>JAYSUY010000391.1:0-1837 GCA_043718855.1 Saprospiraceae bacterium
CGGCCATCCAAAAACCGGCGCATCCGCTCATCATCTTTAACATCACCATGAAGAAATTACTGCTCACCCTCCTTTGCGCTGTCGCACTACTCAGTGCCACCCAAGCCCAAGTCATCATCAACGAAATCATGTACAACCCGCCCGAAAGCGGCACCGACTCGCTGGAGTACGTCGAACTGTACAACGCTGGCAACAGTGCAGTGGACGTGTCGGGCTGGTCATTCAGCACAGGTTTCATGTTCAGTTTCCCCGCGGGTACCAGCATTCCCTCCAAGGGCTATGCAGTTGCCGCCATCAATGCCAACGCCTTCAAAAATCTATTTGGATTCTTGCCATTCCAATTCACCGGCGGGGCTTTGTCTAATGGTGGAGAAGCCATCACACTGACCGACGCGGGCGGGGCTGAAGTGGACAAAGTGACCTACTCCAGCGCCCTGCCCTGGCCCGTTGAAGGCAACGGAAATGGCAACTCCATCGTGCTCTGCGACCCCAACGCTGACAACAGCAATGCAGCCAACTGGCAGGCCTGCCCTACCGCAACTGGCAAAATCATCAACGCCAAAGAAATCAAAGCCAATCCCAACGCTGCTTCCGGCTGTACTGGCACCAACTCGCTCATAGCGGTCAACGATCAGGTCAACGTCGCCTCCGGGATAGCCCGCGTCATCAGCGTACTGGGCAATGACCTCACACCCAAGCCCATCATCTCCATCACGCTCAGCGTACCACCTACGCAGGGCAGTGCTACCATCAATGCCGACAAGACCATCACTTACCAATCCAACGCGGGCTACTGTGGCCCAGATGTGTTTCAATACATCATCTGCGATGCAGAAAAGTGCGACACGGCTAAAGTAGACATCAACGTAAAATGCTACAACGCCCGCAGCATCACCCAGATGACTGGGGAAAACGCCTCCGGCGTAGCCGATTCGCTGGGAAAAGACTGCGAACTGCTAGGCATCGTGTATGGGGTGAACCTCCGGCCACTCAACAACAACGTCCCGTCGCTGCTCTTCACCCTCATCGACAATGCCAGCGGCAACGGCATCGCTGTATCCAGCCTCAACGGTCGATACGGTTACAATGTGAAGGAAGGCAACCGCATCGCCGTGCGCGGGCGCATCGGTCAATTCAGCGGTACAACTGAGATTCAGCCCGACTCTATTATCTTGCTATCTGCTACCAACCCCCTGATCGCGCCCACACTCGTGACCAAATTGGCAGAAACGACCGAGTCTAAATTGATTAAAATCAACAACCTGCGCTTGGTTGACCCCACCAAATGGACGACTGGCGTAGGTGTCAGCGGCTTCACCGTCAACGCCGTGAGCGATGCCAATCCGCTCGACACCATCGTCATCCGCATCGACCGCGACGTGGAGACCTACAACGCCCCAGTGCCGCCTCAGCCCTTCAACCTCACTGGCCTCGGCAGTCAGTTCGATGGCACTTCGCCCTTCACGACGGGCTACCAAGTGCTGCCCCGCTACAACGCCGACATCAGCACACTCTCCAAAACCCGCGAGGCCGATTTCAGTGCCAACGTGCGCCTCTCGCCCAACCCCGCCAGCGATGTGCTGCTGCTGACCACCGATCTGGCTTTCGACCGCGTACGCATCTACGCCCCCAACGGCGCACTGCTGCAAACGCTCGAAAACCCTGCGCTCACGACATCCATCCCGGTGCGCAGCCTCCCGGCTGGCACCTACTTCGCCCGTTTTGAAAAAGACGGCGCAGCTTGGACGACACAGTTCGTGAAAATCTAAACGCCTGATTTTCAGGAAACAGAAAGGGCGGCATCTCGGTATACGAGATGTCGCCCTTTCTGTTTCCT
>JAYSUY010000392.1:0-4967 GCA_043718855.1 Saprospiraceae bacterium
CTCCCCCCCACCGGGGGGGCTGGGGGGGGCTGGGGCCATCCTGTTCATCGACGAAATCCACCGGTTTTCCAAAAGCCAGCAGGACGCTCTGCTTGGCGCGGTGGAAAAAGGCATCGTCACGCTCATCGGGGCCACCACCGAAAACCCTTCGTTTGAAGTCATACCCGCACTGCTCTCGCGTTGTCAAGTGTATGTACTTCAACACCTTACAAAGGATGAACTGGTCGGCATTGTGGATCACGCCCTGCGCGAGGACGAGTTTTTGAAAACCCTCGACATCCAGATTGCAGAGTACGACGCGCTGCTGCTCTACTCCGGCGGCGATGCCCGAAGGCTGCTGAATGCGCTGGAATTGGTGGCTAATTTTAGCCCTCCCGGAACGGAGTTCCGGGTTACAAACGAGCGGGTG
Organism: Saprospiraceae bacterium; assembly: GCA_043718855.1. Classification (GTDB taxonomy): domain Bacteria; phylum Bacteroidota; class Bacteroidia; order Chitinophagales; family Saprospiraceae; genus M3007. Next base: position 410 of record JAYSUY010000392.1, read on the forward strand.
CGCGAACTCATCCAGCAGAACGCCGCACTGTACGACAAGGGCGGCGAGGCGCACTACGATGTCATCTCGGCGTTCATCAAAAGTATGCGTGGCAGCGACCCCAACGCGGCAGTCTATTGGCTGGCGCGGATGCTCGACGGTGGTGAAGACATCGAGTTCATTGCTCGGCGCATGGTCATTTTGGCCTCCGAAGACGTGGGCCTCGCCAACCCCAATGCCCTGCTGCTGGCTACTACCACGATGGAAGCCATCCGCATGATCGGGATGCCGGAAGCACGGATAATCCTCTCGCAATGTGCTGTTTATCTCGCTACTTCGCCTAAAAGCAACGCCTCGTATGTGGCCATCAATGAGGCACTGTCTTTGGTGAAACAGACCGGCTCGCTGCCCGTGCCGCTGCACCTGCGCAATGCGCCCACGAAGTTAATGAAGGAACTGAACTACGGCTCCGGCTACCAGTACGCCCACGATTTTACGGGCAATTTTGTGCAGCAAGACAATTTGCCAGAAGCCCTCGACGGCAAGGTGCTGTACGAGCCGGGTGCTAACCCCACTGAGGAACGGGTGCGGGCGCAGTTGCGGGAGCAGTGGAAAGGGAAATACAAATATTGACCTATTTTTGTGTTTAAAAACACGTCGAACATGGTTTCTGAAATTCAAAAACAAGAACTGGTCCGGTTCATCTTGACCTTGCAGGATCATCAACTGCTGGAAAAAATCGTCCAATTCGTGCAGAAACATACGCCCCAACCTAAGGAGGCAGTAACAGTTGCAAGTAAAAATGAGGACAGCCCCCGGCAATTCGGATTTGCCAAAGGGGCCTTCATTTACGTCGCGCCAGACTTCGATGAGACTCCTGCCGGATTTGAAGGATACATCAAAGTCGCCGCTTGACCATGAGTTACCTGCTTGATACTCATGCACTAATCTGGTACGCTGAGGGCAATACTCGCATCCCAGAACACATCCGCGATATTGTTTCCAACAAGAACAACATCATTTTGGTCAGCCATGCTTCCATCTGGGAAATGACCATCAAAATGGCTCTCGGCAAGTTGGATGTCCGTTTCACGCTGTCAGAATGGGAAGCCATGCTTCGGGAGAAACAGTTCGTTTTTCTGTCAGCCACCTTTCGCCATTTCGATGCACTGCTCTCACTGCCACATCATCACCAAGATCCCTTCGACCGGCTTTTGATCGCACAAGCCATCGAAGAGGATTTTACACTTATCACCCACGATTCCAGATTTGAGCAGTATCCGGTACGGCTCGAATTTTTTTGACCTTTCATTTCCAACAGATGAAACTTTTCTTCGCAGCCTTCGCGCTCATGTCGCTTTTTTCTTTCTGCAAATCCGCCAAACTCACCGATGCTCCCAAGCCCGGAGAGGCTTACAACTATGTGGACGAGCCTCCACTGCCTTCTTCGCTGACCATTCCAGTGAATATTTCCATGTTTGAAATGATGAGCGGGCTGAACGCTCGGCTGAGCGGCAAAGCGCTCTACGAGGACTTTTCGTTTGCCGACAACAATGCCGACGGCCTGATGCTGAGCATCTGGAAAAGCCAGGACATCAGCCTGTTTTTGAGCGGCAACATCATCAAATACCGGGTGCCGCTGCGGCTCTGGATGAAAAAGGAAATCCTGCTGGGCGCAGCCGCCGAGGCAGAGGGCGAACTGGCCCTGAATTTCAAAACCACCTTCACCATCAAGGACGACTGGTCGCTCAGTACGGTCACGGATGTGGAGTACCACGAGTGGATCACTAAGCCGGTGCTGAAAACCGGACTTGGCAACCTCAGCGTGGAGACCATTGCCAATCTTGCGCTCAATCGGAGCAAACGGACGCTCAGCCAGACACTTGATCGCGTGGTGAGCCAGCAGTTCAGCCTACGGCCCTATGTGCAGGAAGCGTGGGAAGCCCTGCAGCAACCGGTGCTGCTGGATTCAGCCTACCAGATGTGGGTCAAAACCACCCCGACGAGCATTTCTATGACCCCCATTACGACCTTCGGCGATGCTATACGCGCCAAAATCGCGGTAGAATGCCTCAATGATGTCACTTTTGGAGCGAAACCGGCTTTCCGCGAAAACTCCGTGCTGCCGCCGCTGCGCTATGTAGACGACGCGCCTGACGAGTTTCAGGTGCGGGTAGCGACCGACGTACCGTTCCCGGAAGCCGAGCGGCTGGCCCGTAACATCATGGCTGGTCAGGTGTTCGAGTCGGGCAAAAACAAGGTAAAAGTGGAGGACGTACAACTCTGGGGTAACAACGACCGGGTGGTGGTGAACTCGAAACTGAGCGGCTCCTTCAATGGCAACATCTACTTCGTAGGCAAGCCGGAGTACAACCCCGTGAAGCGACAAATTGAAATCAAAGACCTTGATTTTCATGTAGATACCAAAAGTTTTCTGCTCCGCAGCGCGTCGTGGATATTTCAGGGTACTATCAAAAATCAGATGAAAAAAGCGATGGAGTATCCGCTTGACGAAGACCTTCGCGCCCTAAAAACCTCGCTCCAAGAGTCGCTCACCAACTACGTCATCCAGCCCGGCGTGACGCTCAACGGCACGGTGGACTCGATCACTGTGGAGAACACCCGCGTCACGCCGACGAGCATCCGGGTGAATCTTTTTTCGAAAGGGAAGGTAAATTTGGACGTGAAGGGACTGTGATTTTTGGAAGAGCCGGGCAAGGAGGAGTTTGAGATTAAACCAAGAAGCAGAACCGGAACTGTGCGTAGAGACGTTGGCTGGTACCAACCGCCACAAAAAGCACAGCGTATCGGTGGATATTGCTTGAAGGCCAATGGATCCCAGTAAAGTCCCCAGCCAATAAATGTTACAAGGAGCCGCCCCGTGAATTCGGAGCGGCTCTTTTCTTGTCTAATGAGTCGAGTAACTGGGTTTGGTAAAATGGAATCTGCAATCGAAACAGCGGGTACTTATAGTCGTATTTTTTACCCCTCAAGCGATCAAAATCTGCCTTGTGTGTCACTCCCGTGTCAGACGTTTGGGCTTTCTAAATTTTAGTGTAAAGACTTAATGTGGATGTTGTCTAAATCGCCATAAGTTTGCCCCTGATTTTGCAACGGCACTCAATCATGCACATTCACGGTTTTTTGGGCAGTTTTTCTGCAAAAATCTACACACAACACAATCCATCCATGAAATATAACTTTCTTTCCTTGCTGGCCCTACTGGCATTGGCCCTTGCATCCTGCAAAGATGGCAACGACTCAGAACGCCCCGATTTGGTCATCCCGACCACCTACAATGACGCAGCATTTTCTGCCAACAACACCGCGCAGTCCGGGATCATCTCGCGCTTCGCGGCGCTGGTGGCCGAAGCCAAAAAAGGCCGTACCAACGGCACCGTCGTGAGCGCAGCCACACTGACACAACTCTTCGGCGCAGACAATCCTTCGATAAAATCGCAGACCACGGCCTATTACGCTGCCCTGCTGGAAGGCAACGGCCAGTGGTTCGACGAACTGGGCAAAGCCTCCGGCAACACCTACGCACCCGGCGCACCCACCGGGCAGGGCGGCACCTATGGCGGCTACTTGTTTGACGAAAATGGCCTTGAAATAGAGCAACTTATGGACAAAGGCCTCTACGGAGCCGCACTCTACAACCACGCCCTCAGCCTGACCAACGGCACCATGACTGCAGCCACTGCCGACCAAATCCTGACCATAGTGGGCGGCAACCCTACTTTTCCCAACAGCGACGACGCGACCAAACACGCCCAACCGGACAAATACCTGCTGAACTACGCCGCTCGCCGCGACAAAAACGATGGCACCGGACTGTACACGCAGTTGAAAAAGAACTTCATCCAACTGCAAGCCGCGCTCGTCGCCGGGGCTGACTACAACTTGGAGCGCAATAGGGCCATTGCTGACATCCGCCTACTGCTCGAAAAAGTGAATGCCGCGACGATCATCAACTATTGCCACAGCGTCATCTCCACGCTCAGCGCCACCAACCCGACCGATGCGCAAAAAGCCGCCGCGCTTCATGCCTACGGCGAGTGCGTGGGCTTCACGCAAGGCTGGCGCACGGTGTCGGCTAAAAAAATCACCGACGCACAAATTGACGAAATCTTGACGCTGCTCAACGCGCCAGTTGGTGGTACGCCACAGTCATACCTGTTCGTCACTGATGCGCTCAACCAGTTGCCCAAGTTGCAGCAGGTCATCACGAAACTCAAAAACCTGTACGGTTTCAGCGATCAAGAAATCGAGGATTTCAAGAAAAACTGGGTGAAGGAACAAAGCCGCTGAGGTGACAGGGGAATGCGTTTGTTTCGGGGCTTGGCTCAGGGCAAACGCATTAAAACTGCTCTTTTAACTTGAAATCCCCAGAGCAGCGTGTCATTCCGAGCGTAGCGAGGAATCTGAGGGCGTAGCCCGAAGTTTTCGCCTCTTCACGTTTCGGCCTTCGGCCTCAGATTCAGGTGATGAAGCTGAACGCGCGGGTGACGCTCCAGCAGATGCTCCAGCGCGAGGATTTCAAGGGCCGGATCGAGCGCGGCGAGGCGGTGCATTTGCA
>JAYSUY010000393.1:0-4966 GCA_043718855.1 Saprospiraceae bacterium
ATGGGATTGAAACTCCCATGCCACGACTCGTTTTGCCTCACCCAAAAGGATGATTTTGCTCCAAATCAATTACATCACCCGAAAGCATGAGGGGCCATCGGGTTGCTTTCCTGTTCATTTGCAGCAGTTTTTCACACAAAATTTCTGACAACATGAACAAGACAATTCTGACTTACGGACTCCTCTCCGGTGCCGTGGCATCGGCGCTGATGCTCTGCACCGCATTCTATTTACAATCTTCACAAGACACCAGAAACAGTGCGCTGATCGGCTACGCGGGCATTTTGCTGAGTATGCTGATCGTATTTTTTGGGGTGCGGGCCTGCCGAGAGCGCGATGCAAGTGATGGATGGGGTTTTGGCAAAGCCTTCCAAACAGGCCTACTTATGACGCTGATTTCCTGCGCCTGCTATGTGATAGCATGGATGCTGGTGTACGAATTTGTCATGCCCGATTTCATGGAGAAATACATTGAGCAGCACCTTGCCCAAATGCGGGCTTCTGGCCTCGGCGAGGAGCAAATCCAGCAAGAAGCGGCCAAAATGGAAGGGTACCGGGAGATGTACAAAAACCCGTTCAAGCGGGCTGCACTTACATTTTTAGAGCCGTTTCCGATGGGGCTGCTCACCACATTAGTGTCGGCTTTTGTCTTGCGCAAAAAATAACCCGCCCCTACTTCGCCTAAAATAACACAGGAGCCGCCCCAGACTGGGACGGCTCCTGTTGTAGTTTGTACCCGGGATGGGACTTGAACCCACACGACCTCTACGGTCACGGGATTTTAAGTCCCGCGTGTCTACCTTTTCACCACCCGGGCGGGCGGTCAAAAATGATGCAGCAAAAATAGTCCCTGCCGACTACACCTGTGCATTTGCCAGAAATAAAAAAGCCCGCGACGTGTCGCAGGCTTTTTTGGAGCGGAAAACGAGACTCGAACTCGCGACCCCGACCTTGGCAAGGTCGAAATTCCACTAAAAAGCCCTAAAAATCAACCAAAACAACACAAATACGCGCCCTTTTGGTGAAAACTTGGACAAACTTGGACAGCACTTTTTCCATGAACCGTACACGTTTGACCGCCACAAAAGTACACGATTTGACATATTTTTGTCAGACAAAAAGACGGCGGGTAATGCCACATACAAGAAAGGCCAGCCTCCTTTGCAAGCGGCTGGCCTAAAACCCCAAAAAACCAAATGAAAACCTTAGAAAGAAAGCCGCTCCGGGTGCGCCATCGCGGGCGTGAGCAGCCTTATCGGGACAAAGATAACGGCCATTCTCAATTCTCAACTCTCAATTATTCCATCACCACCACCGTCACGGTTTCAACAAACGTGTACCGCTCTGGCGCATAGGTTGTCAGTATCTTCTTTACCCACTCATCAGTAAGCAGCCCCTTTCGTTCAGCGTACACAGCCTGCTTGATGCGGTTGTAGTCGCGGTTGCGCCGCACAGGTGGCTCAAAAAGGTCGGGGAAAACGACTTCGATGAAATCGCGGAAGGCCTCCGCAGGTGTGAGCGTCCGTTGTGTCATGCCGCAAAAGTAGTGTCGTGGCCGATGTTACAAAAGAATTTGTAACTTTTTGCTTATATTGGTAAAATGTTTGGCCCTGCTTGTTGCGGGTGTCATATCGTTACAAGTACATTTGTGGCACTATGACAGCAGCATTATCAACGGAACGTTCCGGCCCTTCCGCCGGACAACTGGCCCAAGAAATGGGCATCACCGCCGACGCGATGCGGAAGCGTTGGCGCAAGGCATTCGGCGTGGGCTTTTCCGCCGCCCGGCCCCTCACGGAATCACAGGCCGCCACGCTTCGCGGAAAGGCGGAAACCTCACGGCCAGCCAGAGCGACCGACGACGGCGGCCAGAGCGAGGCCAGCCCGGAAGCCATTGCCGTGCCGAAGCCCACCGCTCGCGGAAAGGCTGAGTCCACCTCCCGCCCCCAGACTTCGGAAAGCGGCGCATGGATGCGCGGCCAGCCGTTCCTCGTCTTTGCCGTCCTCATCGGCACGGGCTGCCAGATGATTCACACGGGCGGCTTTTTCATGGCAAACTCCCCCGTGCCCGACACTTTGGTAACGGCTGTGCTGGCTGTGCTGTTCGCCATCGCCATCGACAGCACCGCGCTCATTATGACCGTACACCGGGGCGGGCGTGCGTACCTGTGGGCGTTCGCGCTCATCCACGCCATGATGAACCTGTGCTACCACTTCGAGGCGACTCACGGGTTGACGCTCGGCACGGTGCTGCTCTCGCTGGTCATCCCGTTCTCAAACTTCGCTTACACCGAACTCTTTGCCAAGAAATGACCATCGCCCTCAACATCACATGGCTCGTCGCGCAGTCGCTGTGGGCCTTCCTCTGCGGCGCGTGGAGCGTGGCCCGCGAAGTGTGGGCAGCCATACAAGACGTGTGCGGCCTGACCTACGACCCTGACAAGTGGTGTATCCCGCCGCCAAAAAACTGGAACACCGTGCCAGAGCAAGTAAAGCCAACGCAACGGCGCAACGACGACGGTATCAGGTACACCCGCGACGGAGTGGCTTACCGTAACGTCAAGCCAGCAGAAACGCAAGTGTTCAGCGAGTGGGACATCCTAACTGCCGACACAGCGCAAAAGGCCGGACGAGTCCCCGCGCTCACAGAAGCCGACAAAGACGCAGTTGCAGCCCTGAAACTGAGCGTCGCCAAAGCCGCAATAGCCAAAAGACTGTGGGCTGAGGATCGCACCGCTAAGCAATCGGCCCTCATCATGGGCGCAAGCGACAGCCTTGTTTCCAAGATGTTTGCGGCCTTTGAAAAGGCTTCAAACCCCTCCCCCACCGAGCGATAGGGGAGGGGCTAAGACCTGTCTTGCATTTTATTGCATAATGCAATAATGCAAGTTGATTATCAATTAGTTACGTCGTTTTAAAATGCAAGTTCTGCTTGCATTTCGTTTGCATTTTCTTGCATTTTTCACACACTTTCCGAAGCATGGAAATACTTGTTGCCTTCCTTGTCATCGCCGCCGGCCTCGCCACTTGGCACCAGTACCAGCGCTGGCTTTACCAGCGCGAACTGCGCCAGTACGCGCAGCGCACAAAGCCCATCATTGAGCACAGCCGGTTCGAGCGCGACGAGATGGTGAGCGCACGGGCTGAGTACCATGCCAAGATGTTGCGCGAGAGCGGCAACCCCTGGGCCGTTCCCGTTCACCAGTTCCACTACCGCAGCCTGAAAGAAAGCGGCGGCAACGAACTGGCGGGCTTCGACGACTGGGACGACTACATCATCAGCCTTGCCGAGTACATAAAACTCGTGCGCAACACCTGGTCGGCCAAAATCAAAGGTGCCGACGAAATGAGTTACAAGCAGCGCATCCTCGGACAGCGCGATTTTCAACCAGATTAAATATGGGCAACACCCTTGACCGCCGGGCGCAAGCCGAAGCCGCCTTACAAGCCGATGCGCTGCAAGCAGCCACCAACACGCTGGCGCAACGTGCAGCACAGCACCTTGCCCAAGAGCAGCGCGTACAGGCAGAACTCGACCGATACCTCGACCGCTCCATGCTCTGGCAGACTTCGCCCGCGCCTGAGCCGCAATACTTTCCCGTGCCGCACCACCGTGCCGATCTGCCGATGCCCTACGCCGAGGCGGAATACTGGCCCGTGCCGGAGTGGGCCGCACGGCCTGAGCCAAGCCGCGTGAACTGGCCCGCCGTCGTCGCAGTCGGCGGAACGCTTGCCGTGCTGCCGTACTTGGTTCCGGTCGTCGTGGCCGCCGCCGCTCCCGCAGTGGCCGCAGTGGTTTCCGTGTTGGCTTATGCCGCCGGGGGCGCAGCGGTCTTGCTGGCCGTCCGCGCCGCGCTGAGCAGTGGCCGCAGCCCAGAAGTGCCGACGGAAAGGCTCAGCCGGAAAATTGTCGTGACGGTGGAGGTGGAGGATTGACGGTAAAGAAATCTTACCGTCTGTTTGCCGTCTGGTAACTAAGCATTACCTTTGTGGGGCCGCCGGGCTTTGGGCTTTTCATGTTGCACGTTTCCCGGCGGCAACAAACCACTCTGTATCATGGACAAACCACGTTACCTGATTGTGTTCGCCTTCGCCGCGCTCGCCGCCGCCGCTTGCTGGTTCATATCGGCAGGCCACGTTTCGGCCTCGGCACAGGCACTCGTTTCGGCTGGGGCTTTCGCTGCGGTCGCGCTGCTCACCCCCGCGCTTTACCTGCGCCGCCGGGCCGCCTAAAACAAAGGGGCGGGGTGCTGTCACACCCCGCCCCGGTTTTCAGTCTTTGTCCTTGTGTTTGTCGTACAAGGCCAAGACTTCGATTGCGATTCCGACTGCCGAGACAATTGCCAGCAGCAGCCAGACTTTCCAATCAATGTTCATGTTGCAACATTTTGAGTGAACTAATCGGCGACATCGCCCGCCGTTTGGCTTTCAATCTCGTTCGATTGATAGTTCAAAGGTCGGTAATAATCAATTACCGACAAAGTGTTTTGGCAACTATTTTTAAAAAATAAAAGATTTAAAAGCAATGGAAGCCAGAGAGTTAGACGATTTGTTGGCCGAGATATTCGGCCAATCGCCGCTGCCCAACAGGCTAAAAGTGCCCAAGCGCGACTGGCAGAAAGGCACCATCGGACTGTCGCAGAAAGTGCGCATTGTGGAGGAGTACACCGACTGGAAGGTGGAGGTGCGCTGTGTGCGCCCCGCGCACTCGGCATAGTTTACCCTAAGCGTTTTGCCCAGCCTTGCCCGCCCGCGCACCTTTGCGCGTGACCGTTTCCCAACTGATAGAGCGGCTTGACCGCGCCGAGCGAGAGATACGCGACGGCCTGCGCGACGTGCTGACCGTGCAGGGCGGCTCCATGTGCGCCAAGATAGCCGACCGGGTGATCGAGACCGGGCGCGACGGCGAGGGCCAGCAGTTCAGCCCGTACAGCACTCAGCCCGTCCCCGCCTTCTTCTATTTCGG
>JAYSUY010000394.1:0-1836 GCA_043718855.1 Saprospiraceae bacterium
CGTGCCGTTTTTACTCGCGCATATCGTGGTGGCGCACAAGGAGATGCGATTTTTGTACCCGATGCTGCTGCCCATGCTGGTGCTGGCGGTGCAGGGGCTGCGGGGGGTATGGAACCCGGATGACGCGGATTTTCAAACGCGGATTGCTACTGACCGGGTGACTCGGAGTCACCCGGTCAGTAGCCGTAAACTAATCCGCGCAGTGTGCTGGGCAGCGGTGGTGGTCAATTTCGTGCTGCTGCCCGTGCGGTGTGTGCTGGCCGCCCAAGAGTCGGTTCCCTACTTCCGGTTTTTGTACGGCTACGCAGCGGAGCAGCCGCAGCCTGTGGCGGTGTTTTCTCTAGAAAAAAGCGTGTACAACTTGGTAGGTCTGGAGGCACGTTTTTATCGCTCTCCGAAGGTGCAAACTTTTGTGGTACAGCGTTTTGACTCCGATACGCTGCAACTCAGCAACATGCCCAACTGCTTGCTGCTTTCTCCAAAACTGACGCTGCAAAACCCGCCGCCCGGACTGCGCACGGAGCGCATCTACACTTATTTTCCTGACTGGATTTTGTACTTCAACCCCAACGACTGGCAGAGCCGCTCACGGATTTGGAGTCTGCACCAGTGTCGTTAGCGGTTTTAGCCCCATCGGGGCGTAGCATCGGTAGCAAAGATTGACCCCAGACGGTTTTAGCCCCAGCGGGGCGTAGCAGACACCTGTTTTTGCTGCGCCCCGATGGGGCTGGTTGGCTGTCGCCAGCACATTTCTACCGATGCTATGCCCCTCCGGGGCTTCCAAATTTTGATGCGGTTGCCCTATCGGGAAATCAAGGACGGCTGAGTTGTTACAATGCCAATAAGGCAAGACATACACTACCGCAACCCAAAAAACAGCACCGAATCGGCCACCGAAAAGTAGTTCAGCGGGTTCTGGGAACTGTGCAGCACCCAAGCCACCGGGAGCCGACGGACACGCGGGCGCGAGGCCGTAATTTCTTCCGGCAGTTCGAGTGGCGCAAGGCGGTGGAGGCGCAAGGCAAGCGGCTCGCCATCGCTGCGGCGGAGTGTAATGGCGGCGCGTAGGGTTTGGCGGCTGCGGCTCTCGTCGAAGTCGTCGGCGAAGGGCAGGTTGCGCAGGGCGGCCAGACTGCGCAGCCAGATTTGCAGCGAGTCGTCGGGCATAGAGCGGCTGAAATCGGGGGTGCGCCAGAGGAGCAGGCTGTCGTTTTTTTGCAGCAGCAGCACCGTGTCGTCGGGCCACTCGCAGGTCACCGACAGGACGGCAGCAGGGCTGAAATTGACGATTTGGCTTTTTCTGAAAAAATCTATTTTCTGGAAAAAAACGTCCCGTAAGTGGTTTTTAACCAAGTAAACATCGCCTTTTTCACCCAAACGGAGGTAGGTGAAGGGGGCAGTTTGCTCCAATACCTGCTGGCCGAAGGCCAGTTGCACCTGACGTTTTTCGCCCTCGAGCAGCGTCACGACGAGGGCGTTTTTTTCATCCAAACCCAGGGTATCGGGCCGCTCAGTCTCTAGTCTGCGGAGCGATTGCAGGTCATCCAGCGCGGCCAACATGGGGGCCATCGCGGCGGGCTGCACGGGGATGGAGCGGTCTTCGTGTTCTACCGCCCAGCCATCGTCGGTGCGCTCAAACAGCAGTTCGCTCTGGCCAGGCAGCGCGATGGCAATTTGCATCACTGCGGCGGTGTCGATTCGGATGAGGGGGACGATGGTGTCGTTTTGCCCCCAATGCACGCGGCGGCTGAGGAGGCCTATGGCTACGGTGGCCAGAAAAACGAGGAGGAGGTGTTTGTTTTTCATCGTGAGTTCGTCATTTTTACACTCGTGCGG
>JAYSUY010000395.1:0-1834 GCA_043718855.1 Saprospiraceae bacterium
CTCCGCCCAGGCGGAAGGGGACACGACATACGCCGTGACGTGGTGCCTCGTCTCCCCTTCCGCCTGGGCGGAGATGGGGCCGGGGGTGGGGTTGCGCTCAAAAATTTGTCTTCGCTCATGTTTACATCTTGGTTTTCCCAAAAAACGCTCCTCCTGCTGCTCCTCGCCGCGCTTTTCCACACCTCCGCTTTTTCCCAAAAAGACAACTCCGCCAAAGTGGCCGCCATGCTCGCGGGCAAGGACTCTGCCGTAGCGCGGCTGTTTGAGCAACCTGCCGACATCCGCTGGTTCAAAAAATTCAGGGGGCGCATGGACGACGCATCAGTGGTGGACGTGGCACTGGGCTTCGACGGGCGCAGTTGCCGGGGCTACCTCATTTATGCGAAAAGCAACGTCCGTGTGCGGCTCGAAGGCACGATGGCCGACAGCACACGCATCCGGCTGGAAGAGCGCAACGCCGCCAAAGTGGTGACTGGCACCCTCGTCGGCACCTTCCAAAACCATGTGCTGGAAGCCGAGTGGACCAACCACAACAACACCCTCGGCAGCCGCCTCGAAGCCCGCGAGATGATGCCCGGCCAGACGCTCAACGTGACTTGCGGCGACAACAAATGGGCGAACCGATACCTCGGTCGCTACAACGATGCCCGCGTGGACATGGTGCTGGTGCGGATGCACAACAACCGTCTCTATGGGTTTCTGTGGGTGGAAGCCGATGGCAAAACTTACACCCTGCAAGGCTACCTCGACCGCGAGAGCAACTATGAGATCACGGCTCTGCTGCCCAACGGAAAAACGGCCGGCCTACTGAGCGGCAGCCTGAAAACCGCAAAAAACACCGACTGCAACTGGGTAGGCAGCGGCGAGCGACGGGCGTTCAAACTCGTTCAGAGTCAGTCACTTCCGTTCGGCTGCTATGAGTACGCCGACTTCCGCAGCAGCTACGATGCGGTGTACCCGCGCACGCCCTGCGTGGCCTGCAACACTTGGCTCGATGACCAGATGAAGGCTTGGACCGACCGCTGCAAGTCCATGATCTCCACCAAAACGGAGCCGCTCTCGCCCGCCAGCCGCAGCATCCACCGGGCCAGTGCTTGGGCCGAAATCGCTTCTTGGACAGACAACGTGCTGTGCGGCTACCTCACCTTCACAGACACTTGGAGCGAGCAGCCGCAGGGCCAAACGTTCAACTTCGACCTGCGCACGGGCAAGCCGATCACGCTGGAAGATTTGTTCAACAAGGGTTTCGATGGCAAGGCTTGGCTGGCAGACTACGCCAAGCGCGAGTCACCCAAACTGCCGCAGTTTGCCAACGACCCGAAGTACCGGGAGTGGATGGCGCGGGAGGGCTTCCCGCTGTTCACGCTGCGCCGCGACGGGCTGGAAATCAGCACCTTGTTTCACCCGCAATATGGGCGGCAGTCGCTCACGGTGCCGTACGCGCAGTTGAAGCCGTACATGAAAAAGGACAATGCGGTGGGGGAGTTCGTGAAGTGAGGGGGGAGCCATATACCGAAATCAAGTCCATCCAGCACCCAAGCACTTCTTCTTGGCCAATGCTACCTAAACAACCCAAGCGCAACGTGTCATGCAGAGCGTAGCGAAGCATCTGAGGGCGTAGCCCGAAGTTATTTTTCATGGTAAAACTTAGCCGCTCGACCCAGCGCGACAATCCCGAGAATCGGGAGGACACGGATTGGACAGATAAAACGGATTCAAACAGATTTCACCTCAAAATGGCTTTGTTGCAACGGGGGGATCGAACTAAGAAAAAGGCTTGTTTGCGTTAACTTTGAGTTTTCCAAGACGTAAAAGTTACGAACATGAAGTCCGA
>JAYSUY010000396.1:0-1834 GCA_043718855.1 Saprospiraceae bacterium
CGAAGTTTTCGTACAGGTACTCCGTAGGCCCGCGCTCTACAGTGACGACGGCCTCAATGGTAGTGCCCCAGGGGATGGCGTAGTACACGTACTTGTCGAGCGGCCCGCCGTTGAGGAAAATTTCTGCGCCTTTCGTGTTGCTTTCCGGCCCGGTGGTGAAAGCGTAGGTGAAGGTTTCGCCGGTCTGCGAGTTGTTTTGAAGTTGGAATTTGAACGAAGCCCGCCCATTGGACGGCACGTTGAGGCGCGTGTTGCCATCCATAGAGACCAGTTTCATGCCTTCCCGGTGTGCCGTACCCACTTCCCAGGGGCAGGAGGTTTGGCCAGCGACAACGGTGAACACGGGCGTTTTGAACAAGGGGTCGTCTTTGACGTCCACCGTCCAAGTGTCGCCTGGATCGTTGTCTTTGAATACATAGCCGACGGTAGTACCCCTACTCTCGGATGTGCCGGTGCCGTTTGTAAAGGTCCCTTCGAATTTTGCCCCAATCTTGAGGTCCAACTTGAACCCGATACCCACCCCTTCTGCTTCTGTTTCTGTTACAAATCCCGCAAAACCTTCAAATTTTGTGGTCAATTGTTCATCTGCTTTAATGCTCGTGTCGCGCGTTTCGGTGTATTCATATTGCACCCCGGCATCCCAAGAGATGTTCTTTTTGAATGCCGCGCTTTGCTTTGCTGCTGTGTTCATTTTAATGAAATCCAACCAGCGTTGTTTGGACTCCGAATTGATGCCGTTCGCATCTTGCCCATCCAGAATCAGGCTGTCCAAGTATCGGATCACGTTGTTCTCGATGTTCCACTCCGAGTACATATAGGTCGTTGCGAAAGAGTCCGGTTCGGCGGTAGTGACGGTGTTCAGTTTGACTTGGCAATTCAGGTCGTCGAAGGTCAGGAACTTAGAATCTGAGATGATAAAGTTGAAAGCCGTGCCCACATAGACATCGTTGCCCGCTATGATCGTCTGGCCCCCGTCGAAACTGGTTTTGCCGCCCACGACCAAGTCTCCGTCGTCCGTGGAAACCCGTTCTGTGGCCGTCAGGCAATACTCCATGGAGGTGTTGGTCGTCTTGACTATCCGCAAATCGAATTCAGCAGCACCTCCGAACAGACTTTGTACTTTGACATCGGGCACACCAAAAAAGGGCGTGATTTCGGCACCCGGCCCACCCCTGATGTCTAAGGTGAAATACGGCCCTGCACCACCACCATTGGAGCTCTGGATGCTGTTGCAGACCGTCTCTCCTTTTTCTATAAAGGCATAACTGGCATCCCCCGGCGGATCGCGCAGCACGAAACTGGGCAACATGGGCGTGACAGTGGTAAATTTTTTCTCCCCTTTGATGATGCCAGTGATCAAAGCCCTTCGGACAAAAGTGCCTTTCCTGCCGTTCACGTCTGCCGTGATCTGCATAATCTGCAAAAAGGGCGGATCGGGGTTGGGGTTGGCCGCAAAAAAGTTGTAGTCGAACTTCTTGTTGCGCATCGTGTCCACCTGCGGCTCCAGAAAATCATAATTCAGATCGAAGGTATTGCTGATGCTCAGGATGGCTGAGTCCAGCAAGCAGCGGTCGGCGGGGTCTTGCCCAGGCCCGTACTGCTCGAACACCCTGAGGTCGAGTTGCACCGTTTCGCCTTCCTCAAAAATCACCAGCGGGTTACCATCAGCATCTGGCAACGGCAGCAGCGGGTTCATCGGATCCTTACAGATGGTATAGTAATTATCGAGACCCTCCACACCTACCGTCGGTGGAGCGATATAGATGAAATCCACGCCTAACGAATCCCGCTCCACGAGGCTGATCTGCCGACCGCCCTGCGTCTGGAAGTCATC
>JAYSUY010000397.1:0-4944 GCA_043718855.1 Saprospiraceae bacterium
CTCGACGATGAGTTTTTGTGCCATGTCAACGAGGTTCGAGGTTTGATTCTAAACTGAGTTCGAGTTGGTCGAGGTCGTAGGCAATGGCCTCGGTCTGGCCTGTTTGGCGGTCGGTTTGAAGGCGAAAAAATGCGCCCTGCTCCCGGTTGCCCGGCTGTTCCAGCAGGTAGGTGAAGGATTTGATGGCATCCGAACTGTGGGTGGTGGCAAAAACCTGCACGTTGAGTTGGTCCGCGTAGCGGAAAATAACGGCCCACAGTTTTTCCAAAACCGAGTAGTGCAAGCCCGCCTCAATCTCATCAAGCAAAAGCAAGTTGTCTTTGGCACTGACCAAAGCGACCGCGATGAGCAGCATACGTTGTGCGCCATCGCCGAGACCCTTTAAGGGAAGTGATTTCTCTTCTCCTTCTAAGCGGACTAAGGTGCGGTCAGACCTTACATCAAGACGAACCAAGGTCGGTAAAATGGTTTCCCTCAAGATATCTATAACTTGATTCTCTTTAGGGGTCAACACGATAGCCTCCCAAAGCCGCTCCACTGGGAAATAGTCTTCTGAACTAAAAGGCAGGGATATGGCAGCATCGCGGGGGAAAAGCGGATGGGGTAGGGATTGACGGTTTCTGAGCAGGTTAATGTCTTGACGGTTGCCGTGCAGAATTATGTTGTAACGAGGGCCATTAGAGCCGTCAACTATGCGTTCCAGCCCAAAATCATTGACGATGATGCTTGGCGTTCCGTTGTGCATACCCTGCAAGATGGGGCGGTAGAAGAGCGGGTCATAAGCCTCATGGTACTTGGTTGCGTGCTGCCCGCGCTGCTGCAAAATATACTCCATCACACTCAAATCCTCACCAGCCGCCATGATGCGCAAGGCTTCGAGCAAGGCTGTTTTGCCGCTGTTGTTTTTTCCAGCAAACAGATTGATTCGCTTTAAACCCTCTACACGCAAGTGTTTGAAAAGGCGAAAATTCTGTATTGTGAGTTGGGTGAGCATAGCTGACTTTTTGTGCAAAAGTAGGAAAGTTGTTCCATCACATCCTCCCCTTCAATTTCTTGATCCGCCGACTTGCCTCCCGCACCCGCTTTTTGGACACCCTGCCCTCTTGCACCAACTTTTTTAGGGTCAAAAACGCCGTCTCCGCGATCTTCGGATCGTAGTCTAAGTTGCTGCCAAACAGCAAGATATCCACCCCGGAGTTCACCGCCAGTTCCATCGCCCGCTCCAGACCGAAGTTGTTAGCAATGGCCCCCATCTGCATATCGTCGCTGATGATCACGCCGTCGTAGCGGTACTCGTCGCGGAGGATTTTGGTCAAAATATCCTGCGAAAGTGTAGCCGGGTGCAGCGGGTCGAGCCATTGGTTGAAGATGTGGGCCGTCATCACCATGTCGCAATCGCCCGATTCGATGAGGCGGCGGAACGGCTCCAATTCGGCGGATTTCCAGACATCGGTCACGTTCACGAAGCCTGCATGGGTGTCGCTCATCGCGCTGCCGTGACCGGGGAAATGTTTGAGCGCAGTGAGTACCCGCTCGCGGTGGTGCGCCTGCACGAAAGCCCGCGCATGGGCCGTCACCCGCTCCGGTTCAGCCCCGAAGGAGCGGCGGCTGCGGTGGATGATCGAACTGTCAGGGATGGGGCAGATATCCAAATCCACATCGGGCGCGAAGTTGAGGTTGATGCCCGCCTGCCGCAGGGTGCGGGCGATGACGGCGGCACGAGCGGTGGTGGTGTCTAAGTTGTTGATCTTGCCGAGGCTGTCGGCAGTGAGCGTGGGCGGGAAGCCGTAAGTGGTTTTCAGGCGGTTCACCTTGCCGCCCTCCTGATCGATGGCGATGAACAGCGGGGTACGCGAAGCGGCCTGCAACTGGCTGGTGAGTCGCCGCAGTTGTTCGGGCGATTGCACGTTGCGGTTGTATTTTTTCCACTTCACGTCGTAGTCGAACAGCACCACGCCGCCAATGTGGAACCGCTTGATGTCGCGCACGATCTGGCTGTCGGCCCCGGCTTCCATGCCCCGAAAACCCACGAGCAGCATCTGGCCGATTTGTTTGTCGAGCGATTTTTGAGAAAAAGCAGCGTTGGCACAGCCCAACAGGAGGGCGAGCAGGAGGGTGTAGCGAGTAAGCATGGGCGGTGATGTTTGGGACAAAAGTAGCGCGGCGTGTACCTACTCGCGCTTCCGAACGATACAAACCGGTCGAAAACCGATGGTTGCACTTCCCTGCTTCGGATGGTGTATTTTTCGAACTCCGCATTGTGCATAAAAGGGTTCGTCCACCCAAGAGCCGCCCCTGACAATCATGTAGTTGTCGTATTGATGCAGCGGAAATTTAGGATTGTAGCGTGGATCCTTCGACAAAGTAGGGGATGCTGTGACAGCCCCATTCAAGGCAGTACTATCAATGGAATAACGATCCGAGGTCCATTCTGCGACGTTGCCCGCCGTTTGATACAGGCCATATTCATTGGGTTCATAGGATCGAACCGGAGCCGTATAGAGGTGTTCGTCTTCTCCAAAGTGAAACACCCAAAAGTCTCCCTGTGGCGTTTTGAGCGGCCCGCTGTTGCATCGGAACTGAAATCCATGCCCGGTAGATTTCATAAAACCGCCGTCCCAGGGGAAAATTCGATGTACGGCAGTGAGCGGATTGTCTTCCGCACCCTTGGCGCGTCCCAACGCGGCTAACTCCCATTCTGTTTCAGTAGGCAACCTGACTTCCACGGTGTAACCCGTGTTTTTGAGCAAAGCATTGAGCATATCGGCTTTCCAGGTACAATATCGGGCCGCTTGTTCCCAACTCACGCTGACAACCGGATGGTTGAGATATTTTGAACTTGAAAAGTAATGCTCGGCTATAGGCCGGTTGTAAGAAGCCGGGAATTCTCTCATCCAGATGGAAGAATCCGGGTGGTCCTCTGCCTTTCCAGTCGCTTTGTAGAATTGGCGAAACTCACCAACCGTCACTTCTAAGCGACTGATGTGGAAGGCATTGACCGTTTTTCTGGTCGGAAGATGAAACTGTAAACTGTCCCAACCCGAAAAAACTCCCTTTGTAAATGTGGTTGACTCAATGAAGGCAAAGTCATGGAGCAGTTTTTGAGCACCCTTAGGCAAAACCGAGAGCAAGTAGGTTTGGGCAAAAATGTCTTGCACAACCAGGAGCAGCGCAAGAACAAACAAGGCGAATGCTTTTGACATACAGAGATTTTTTAAAGACAAGTGTAGGCATTTCCAAAGGTCATCTGATGGGCTTTGCCCCATATTGGAGGTGTTGCCAGTAAGCCGGAATGTTATTCCGGGGCAACAATATGCCGGAATAACATTCCGGCTTACTGGCCTCCCACCACCATCGGACGCATCACCACGCTCCTCCCGATGCTGATTTTTAGGAAATAAAACCCGCTCGGAACGTCCACTTTGACTGGCAGTCGCTGCTGCCCTGTTGGCGACATTCCGCTGTACAGCATGGATAGTTTTCGACCCGTCAAATCGTACAGGTCAATAGTCGTCGGTACTGCGGCATCTAATTGATAATCAACGAAAAAGGTACGACTGGCAGGGTTCGGAAATACCCGAAGGCCCAGTTCTTTCTCGACTTCGTGTAGCCCCACCATCGGGTTGGCCTCCACCGCACCCACCGAGCGCGATGCGGCAAAATTGCGTTTCAAGAAATCCAATTTTGGCTCCGTCCGAGTCACGCCTGCGCCCGCCGCCGGGCTACTGGGCGGGATAGAAAAGTCGTCGTTGGCCGGGGCCTTGAACAGCGGGTTGGCTTGCAAGATTTGATTCGGGTCGGCAGTCGGGATATCGGGCCCGGTCCAGTTCGGTACCGCAGCGTTGAACCACAGGTTGTTGGAAAAAACGAAGGTCTCCGGGCGGGTGTTGGGGCCAATGTTGGTCTCCGTACCCAAGTTCTTGTTGAGGTAGATGATGTTGTTGATGAACGAGTTATCGCCGCATTCGAGGAAGCGGTTGGGGTCCACCGTCTCTTGCAGGATGCGGATCACCCAGTTTTCAGGCTGGTAAAAAGTGTTGTTCACCACCTCCACATGCACTGCCCCGACGTAGGCGATGGGTGCCCACGAGCCAACAAAAACGTTGGAAAAAACCTGCACATGCGCTGCCTCGTAGTGCGCCGTGTCGGGCCGAAAAAATGCCAAACCCGTGCTGCCGCCGAGGTTGAGCGAGCGTTGGCCGCCATCCTTGAACAAGTTGCCTTCGATGCGCACCCAAGCCGTGCCGCCTTTGGCCTGGATGCAGTTAGACCCTTGATTTTCAAAGGTATTGTTTTCAAAAACACCGTAGTGGCAGCCCACCATGTCAGCCCCGCTGCCACCAGCGGAGCCGTTCAAAAACCGGCAGTTTCGGATTTCGAAGTGGTCGAGGCCGGAGAGTTTCAGCAAGTCGTTGTTGCCGGTGGCGCTGATGTCGCGGAACGTGCAGCCGTCGAACACGACGTGGTGAGCGGGCGTGCTGTACGAGCCGCCGTCGTCCAAGTTGAAACCGTTGCCGGTTTGGTGCTGAAAAATCAGCCCTTCGATGCGCAAGTAAGCCGGGTCAGTGAGTTGAATCGCGTTGCTGCCGCCCTCAAAAACCACCACCTCTCCCGGCGCATTTCGGATAGTAATCCACTGGTTAGCAGTGCCTTGCAGGTTGGAAAAAAACAAACCGCCCGCGTAACTGCCCGCATGGATTTTGATGGTGTCGCCCGGCTCAACGGCAGCTACGGCCTGAGTGAGTGTGGCGTAAGTTTGGCCCGGCCCGACGTGCCGCACGGCAGCAGAGAGGGCAAGCGGGAGGCAGAAAATAAAAAGCAGGAGTAGGCGCATGGAAGAAGATTGAGCAATCTGTGAGCAAAAATTCACCCCAGCCCCTCTCCGCCGAGGCGGAAGGGGAGACATGACAACGTTGTGTTGTAGAACACGTTTCGCCTCCCCTT
>JAYSUY010000398.1:0-1826 GCA_043718855.1 Saprospiraceae bacterium
GTCCATGGCGGCGCGTTTGGCTTCAAAAAAGAAGGGGTTGTTGCGGTCTTTTTCAGTGCCGATGTAGTCGTAGGCAGCGATGGCCGTCTCGTAATCGCGGGCATCGGCGGCAGTACCGGCCAGTTCGTACACCCGGCGGCCATTCTCTCCGAGCCGCTTGTCGAGGGCTTTGTGCTGGCGCAGGGCACTCTTGAAATCCTTGCGCTGCACGAATGACCAAGCCAGCAGTTCCACAAAATTGGGGTTCTCATCGGCCTGAATGCGGGCGTAAAGTTGGGTCTGCAACTCGCCAAACTCGGTAGGAGCCAAGTAGCGGGCCAGCAAAGTTTGCACCGTGCTGAGGCGGTTGGGGTCGCCAGCGATGGCGTTCAGGTAATACTCCACCATCTTGGCCGTGTTGCCCTGGCGGCGGTAGAGTTCGCCGAGGTTGTAGGCGAAGCGGTTGGGGTCCTTGAGCATATCCGACCCGCGCTCGTACACTCTAGTGGCGTAGTCAAACTTGCTTTTTTGCACAAACAGGTTGGCCAAGCGGCTCACGGCGGAGTAGTCGGCAGCCATTTTTTCGATGGACTTGTCGTACTGCGCGGTGGCTTCGGCGGCCTTGTTTTGCCGCTCAAACAGGGTGCCGTAGGTGACGTACAGCAGCGCGTTTTCCGGGTTCTTTTTGATCTGCTTTTTCACCACTTTTTCGGCCTGCTCCCACTGTTGCAGGTTGAGCAGGCAGTCCACGTAGCGGTTGAACACGTACTCGTTGCGCTCATCGGCTTCAAAGATTTGGGCGTACACGGCAGCGGCTTTTTCAAACTCGCCATCGGTGTAATACTGGTTGGCGAGGTTGGGGTCTTGCGCTTGCAAGATGCTGATTTTCAGGAAAAAAAAGGCTGCAACGAAGGCAGCGAAACGAAAAAAGCGACGAGTCATGTGTCTAAAAAAATGGGTGGAGCAAATGGGTAGCCCGACAGTCGGGCGGGCAAAAGTACGCCGCTGCTCCGACTGCCGGGCAGCGTTGTGCATAACGCGGTGGAGTGGGGGAGTGTTTTGTACCCCAGCCGCCCACGACGGAGTACTTGCCCCACATTCTGGCCCTCATTTTGCCTTTTTGCAGTAGTATTGCCCACTCGTAGCAACTTAGCCCACTCGCCCACAACACAGGATTGGAAAACGGATGAAACGGATTTGTCGGATTTGAACGGATTTTTCGGGACGTAAGGGGCCATCTGGAAAATCCGTTCGAATCCGACAAATCCGTTTCATCCGTTTCCCAATCCTACCCAATTTGCGGGCCGCCAAGTTGTTACGTCCACTCAATGAGCACCATGCAAAAAGTCGAAATGCCATCCGTATTTATCAGTTACCGCATTGCGGACTCTCAGACCCAAGCAGGTCGCTTGCACCAGTCGCTGGAAGCGGCTTTGGGGCAAGGAACCGTTTTTTACGACAAGACAAATCTGGAGTCCGGCATGAAATGGCCGGACGAACTGGCCGAAAAAGTCAGGGCAGCGCAGGTTGTGCTGGTGCTGGTGGCCGATCCTGCCAAGTGGATGACCGTAGATGAATTTGGGAGGAAGCGAATAGACAACCCAGAGGATTGGGTGCGCAAGGAAGTAGAAACCGCGCTTTCCGATCCGGAAAAATGGGTCATTCCGGTACTCATCAATGAAGCCCGATTGCCGCCCAAAGATGTGCTGCCGCCATCGCTTCATGCTCTGCTGGAACGCCAAGGCCAGCAAATTCGGGAGAGCCACTGGGAGCCAGATTTGGCCCCGCTGATTGAGCGCCTCCGATCTAAGATTTCCACAAACCCCGACCCCGCCCACCCGCCCCCA
>JAYSUY010000399.1:0-4933 GCA_043718855.1 Saprospiraceae bacterium
TCCGACAACTGGGCTACCATCGCTAAGGGTTTGGCTGACAATCACTTGGTCGTCACGCCCGACCTCCGCAACCATGGTCGCTCGCCGCATCTGCCCGACCACAGTTACCAGATCATGGCCGACGATGTGCAGATATTTATGGAAGAACACTGGATGTTTCATGCCGCCGTAGTGGGCCACAGCATGGGGGGCAAAGTGGCTATGCAACTTGCGCTTTCGCACCCCGACTCGGTGGAGCGCTTGGTGGTGATCGATATGGAGCCGCAGCAAGCCGACGACAACCACTCAGACATTTTTCGCGCTCTGCTGGGTATGGATTTGGCACAAATGACCACCCGCGCGGAGGCCGAAACCTACCTTTCGGAACACATCCCAGACTTCAGCACCCGGCAGTTTTTGCTGAAAAACATCACCCGCGAAGACGACGGCACCTTCACTTGGAAAATGAACTTGCCTGTGCTCTGGGAAAATTATGACAACGTGCTGGCCTCGGTAAGCGGTGAGCCTTTCCACAAGCCCACACTTTTTGTGCGCGGCAGCCGCTCCAACTACATCCGGGATGCGGAAATCCCGCACATCAAAACCCTGTTTCCGCAGGCCGAATTCGTGACCATCGAAGGCGCGGGTCATTGGGTACACGCGGATAAGCCTGCGGAGTTGCTGGGGGTGCTGCGGGTTTTTTTGGGGTGAGAAAGTTCGATTTGCTACAATCCGGTGTACCCTGGAAGTCCTCTGGTTGTTGGACTTTCGAGGCACACCCAAATGGTATCAAAGCGGCAGCAAAGACACCGAAAAATCAGAGAACTTGACCGTCAGGTAGGCGTAGTTGAAACTGCACTCGCCCAGATCAAGCCCGTCGGTTTCGGCATTGATCTCGAAGCGGTCGATCACGTTGTTCTGGAAAGCGCGAATGTCCACCGCGTTGTCTCGGTCAACAAAATTGGTTTGGGCGTACTGCGCTTTGTTGATGCCGACAATGCGCTGACCCGGCGGAGCCTCCCATATTTTGTAGTCCTTTTTCAGGTTGCCCGCTGTGTAGAGGTAGTACTGGTCGTACACCTGCTGGCTCATCCAGGCATTCACTTCTACGCGCAGCTCCCGCTGATTGATGACGTACACCCGGGCTGTCACCTTCGTGACCACTCCCTTGCCGCTAAAATCCTTGTCGCCACCATCGCTGAACAGGACGCACTCTTGGTTCAGGTCTCCAGGCTTGACCGTTTTGTATTCCGTGCAGGTTTCGCAGAACTCGCCGTAGCAGCCAGGTGGGCAGTGGCAGCCCCCGTTCTCACATTTGCCACCGTTCTGGCAAGGATTGGCACCCGAGCAAGGATTCACCGGCACCGAACAATCGGGGCCGCCCCAGCCATCGGGGCATTGGCAGGAGCCGTCTTTGCACACCCCTCCATTGCGGCATTCGAGGCAGGCCAACTGGCCGCAGTCCGGCCCCGTGAACCCCGGCGGACACTGACATTCGCATTCGAGGGCGAAGCCTCCGTTTTTGCAGTCTGATACCGGGCAGTTGGTTTTACAGGCCGTGAAGAGATTGATAGCCAGCAGGATGTTGACGGCCAAAAGTGCCACGTTGCCGATATTTCTGATGAGATTGTTCATCGTTCTATTTTTTTGAAATGAAAAGATAGTGCAGCATGGCTTCAGTGCAGGATCAGCAAACTGGTGATCTCGGCCCCATTGTACTTGATCACCATGCGGTCGTACTGGCGCAGCGTGTCGTCCCATTTGGAAATGTCCACCTGAAAAAGATAGTTGCTCGTCCGGTTGAAACGGCGTTGGATCACCCGGGTCTCTTTCCCGTTTTTCGCTAAAAAAAGTTCCAACGCCTCTACTTGGATGAAGTCAAAGCCGCTCACCTGAACATAGTCCCTCGGCATTTTCAGATTCAGCACGGCCGGGCCAACTGAGCAGACAAAGGGCTGCACAAAATCGAACCGCCGCTGGCCATCAATGTTGGACATGACCTTATTGAGCGCGTTCACCACGCGCGGGCCGACTTGGTCGGAGAAGCAGGCGGCATTGGCCTGAGCCTCTTGCAAGGATCGGGTCACCAAGTTTTGCAGCGCGTCAATCGTGGTGACCAATCGGCTGTCGATGAACGGCAGAATGTCGTTCAGGACGATGCCCTGCCAGTCTTCGGAGTTTTTGACCACCTTGTCGATGCCCAGCCGGATGGTCTCACGGGCTTCGTCCATGGACTCCGCCAGATCGTCAATATTGCAGCTGGTTTGGGTGGTGGTGACGGTGCCCAGTAAGAACAGGGGCACGAGGAGGCACTTGATCAGTTTGATCATGGTATAGTGTGTTGAAAAGTGAAAGAATCAGTGTTTGTACCGCACTGTCTGGGTGAGCGGCTGCCAACTCAGCGCAATGCCGACTACTGGGGCCACGCCTACCGACCAGCCTTCTTTGCGGTCGAAAGGGCGCATGATGCTGCCCGCCAAAGGCTTGTTATCCAGAAAAGTTTCTTCAAGAGCTGTGTGGCGGATGTTCTTCGCCCGCACACTCAAGCCTAAATGCCAGTTGAGGTAGAGGTTGCGAGTAAGTTGCCGCTGCTTGCCAAAATGGAAATCGGCGCGGTAACTGGCTTTGGTCGCCACCGCGCTCCCAAACTGGCGGTAGCTGTTGTGGTTGTAATACCAGTCGTTGGCTCTGAAAAAGCGTTCTGGCAGGTAGGCCACCTGAGCCTCCAAGTAGTGGTTGCGCTTTTTTGCTTGGCTTTCGCGGTAGTAAAACCGAAGCCCGAGCGAGGCTTCGTAAAATTTTTGGTCAATCTTTTTTGCGCTGAAACTCATCAGCGACTCCGCACCCAGGCCGTAAGCACCGCCCGCCAACAGTTCTAACTTGGGCGCAATCCGAAACCCCACCATCAGTTTCGCCCGCTGATAGCCGGGGTCGAGCAGCACCCCAAGTGGCAGTTCCAAGCGCCATTTGTCCCAACGAGTCACTTTGAAATAAGCCTCAGCGGGCTGAGCAAGCGCGGACACTGCGTTCTGGTTGGCCGACTGCGCCCCAACGCCATGGGCGGCGCAAACCAACAGCACGGCACAGAAAAGGAAGTGGAATATGGCAGAAGGTCTTGGAGCGGTGCGTTTCGTTCTTGTCGTTGTCATGGCAATCTCTTTTTTGATGTGAAAAAATGATTTGCCCTTTAGTGGTCGCACAAAGCGAGTGGTGACAGCCCCTTCCTGTTTTTTTCAAAAAAAAATTTCCGCTTCCCCGTTTTTGAAAGTTGAAGTGTAGGTTTGCCTTCTATAGTGATGAGGTTTGAGTTATGGGCACCTAACTCATCACTCAAACCTCATCACTCCTTTTGTCACTTTTTCCCAACTCACACCACTTATGGCAAACTGGACAGACGCAGACATCATCAACGGCATACAAGGCACGACGGCCCAGCGCGACGCGGCCCTGAAACAGGTGTTTCTGGACGCGAAACTGCGCGGCACCATTCGGAGCCTCGTGCGCGACGAGCAGCGGGCGAAGGATGTTTTTCAGGAAACGACGATCAAGTTCGACCGTGCCCTGCGCAGCGGCACTTTCGAGGGCCGGAGCGGCTGGCGCACTTATTTCGTGGGCATTGCCAAGTGGCACCTGGTGGACGAGCGCCGAAAGAAGGCCAATCAGGGACAGGAACTCAAGCCGGAGGTGCTGGACGGCGCCACCGAACACCCGGAGATGGTGCTGATCGAAGGCGAGCGGCGGCATCTGCTGAAAGCGGCCATCGCTCAACTCACTGAGCCTTGCCCGCAGGTGCTGGAGCTGTACATGCTGAGTTACAGCATGAAAGAGATCGCCGACCAAATGGACAAAAAGGAAGACGCTGCCAAAAAGGAAGCCGAACGCTGCCGAAAACGATTGCGCGACCTGATCGCCAACTCGCCTGAACTGCTCCACGTACTTAACCTCAAAACTGCTCAATCATGAACTTAGATGCCACACTTTTAGACAAAATCGACGATTACCTGAGCGGCAAACTGCCCCCAGAAGAAGCCGCCGCGCTCGAACAGCAGGCAGCCAACGACGCGGAAACAGCAGAGGCCATCGAGTTCGTGCGGCTGGAGCGCGAGGGGATGGAGCTGATTTTGGAGGAACGGCTGCGGGAGCGGATGGGGGCGTGGGAGCAAGAACTGCCCGCCGAGAAAACAAGGGGGCTGTCGCGCTACGGGTGGTTTTTGGGTGCAGCCCTCATGCTGCTGACGGCTTTTGCATTGGGGTGGTGGGCGGCGGGCCAGTCAAGAAAAATGCCGAGAGAGGTTTCTCCTAACGAACATCGGCAGGACTCCCTCATTGCCGCTCAGCGAAACTCCCTCATTGCGGCAGCCCTGATGGAGGAGAGGGCGGCTAAGGCAAGAGAGGACTCAATCAGGCAACAGGTACCCAAAACAACTCCGCCGGAGAACCGCTATCTGGCTTTGGCGCAGGAGGCCTACAAAGTCCCTGATTTGTCGGGCATCCGAAAAGGCGGGGGCGACGTGAGCAGCCCCCTCTCTTTGACACAGCGAGCGGCGGCGTTTTTTATAGAGAAAAAATACGTACTGGCCGCCCAGACGCTCGACAGCATCCCTGCCCCCCAGCGCACCGACGCGCTCAAAATCCGCGCCCACGCTTTTTTTAACTTAAAAAAATACGACCTCGCTGCTACTGATTTTCAGGCACTTGCAGCCGATGGTGGGCGGTATAGTGGCGATGCGGACTGGCACCTACTGCTCTGCCATCTGGCTCGGCTGCCGCAAGAGCAGGCCGAGTTCGACGCGCTGCTGCGCAAAATGCTCGACCCGGCTAACAAGCACCCTTGGAGAGAAAAGGCAGCGATGTTGAAGGCAGCGATGTTGACAGGGAAGTGAAAGTGCCGGGGCGACTCACAGTCGCCCCGGCACTATTTGCTCACCAGGCGTAGTGAGGCGGTGACTTGAAG
>JAYSUY010000400.1:0-1824 GCA_043718855.1 Saprospiraceae bacterium
TTGTCGTGTGCGGCAAAGGTCTGTTGCGTCCGGGTATAAAACGACATGAGTCATCACCGATGACTTCGGGATGACTCATGTTCAGAAAAACCTGAAAAACAGACCATTGACGCTGTCGCATCAAGTGGTCCGAGTATTATTTCAGACGACGCTCGTCAGAAACGGTGAGTTTCCAGCGGCCTTGCTTGCGGCGGCGAGCGAGAAGTTTGCGGCCATTTTTCGATTCCATGCGCTCACGAAATCCATGTTTGTTCTTGCGTGCGCGGCGGGACGGTTGATAAGTGCGTTTCATCGCTTAGTCAAATAAATTGATGGTGATGTCAAAATTCGGAGCGCAAAGGTAAAATCCTCCCGCTAAAAACAAAGCACCCGGTTTGGAAAAATCTCTTGTCAAATTTTTTTCTAAAAAACCCATACTGCACAACGCCAGGTTTTTTCACGGCAAACCTCGTAGGTTGGGTTTTAGAAACCTACGAGGTTTTGGGGGAAGGGCAGTTTACATCGCCAGAATGGTCGGCTTGGTCGTCACCCCACTGGGCCAAATTTTTGTGTCGTTCTACCTTCGCCCTCATTCAGGAGGTGCGCCCATCGAAAGAGCAATTTGGTGGGTGTCAAACAGTTGGGTTGCTCCTCGTTCATCATTTATAGTTCATCGTTCGCTCATGATGCTTTTTGGAAGAGAAAAACTCACCCAGTCTCCGTTTCGCCAGTTGTTCTTGCTCTCCTTTTGGGGCATTTGGATGGCGTTGCCTTTCATCATGCTCGACGACGACGACGGGAAGCACCGGGATTTGTTTTTCAAAATAATGCCCGCCTCGCTCACCAACGTCCTGCTGTTTTTCCTGGTGGCCGAGTGGCCTGTGCCGCATCTGCTGCGGCAGCAGCGGATGAAAGCCTACCTGCTCTCCGCGCTGGGCTTGTCGCTCTTGTTCATTGTCGGGCAAGGGTTTATGAAAAATTGGCTGCTCTTCCCAGACCACAAGGGGGTTCCGTTCCATATGTTCCGCAGCCTGTTTCATGTGCTGTTTGCTGCCGCGCTGGGCATCGGCTACGCGCTCGTGCTGCACACCGTCGGGCAGGACAAAGCCCGACAGGAGGAGCAGCAGGAGCGGCTCAAATCCGAGTTGTCGTTCCTGCGCTCGCAGATCAGCCCGCACTTTATTTTCAACATCCTCAACAGCATCGTGTACCTCATCCGCTCGCGCTCGGCGCAGGCCGAGCCGGTGACGCTGCAACTTTCGGAATTGATGCGCTATATGCTCTACGAAAGCGCCGACCCGCAGATACCGCTGGAAAAGGAACTGGGCTACCTGACGAACTATGTGGAACTGCAAAAAATCCGCTTCGAGGAGGATGTGGACATCCGGCTGAACATTGAAGGCCAGCCTGCCGCCCAAGTCATCGAGCCGATGCTGATGATCCCGTTTGTGGAAAATGCGTTCAAGCACGGCGTGGGGCTGGTGAAGTCGCCATTGATTGACATTCAGGTGGTTGTCGGCGCACAGCGGTTGGTTTTTTCCGTAAAAAACAAGATCACGCCCGAAACGTCGGCGGAGAAAGACGGCAGTTCGGGCATCGGCTTGCAGAACGTGCGCCGCCGCTTGGAACTGCTGTACCCCGCTGCACACCGCTTGGAGGTGAAAGAGGAAAATGGGTGGTATGCGGTAAATTTGGAGTTGGTGCTGAACAACTGAGGCTTTCACTTGCGAAACCTCCGACTTACTTTTGCCCAAAATAAAAAAGGTATGAACACACTCGAAGTCGGCCAAACCAATTGGCAAAATACATTCCGAGGCATTGAGCAATTGGACACCCCACAGTTGG
>JAYSUY010000005.1:0-2501 GCA_043718855.1 Saprospiraceae bacterium
CTGTGGGCATTGGCGGTGGCCTCCAAGTTGTTGCCGCTCATGTTTTTGCCTTTGGTGTGGCGGTGGTTGGGGTGGGGTAGGGGGCTGGCTTTTGTGGCGGTGTTCGGGGCAGTGAGTGTGCTGCTATTCGCACCGCTGCTCAGCCCGGAGGTGCTGGCGAACATGGGCCGAAGCCTCGATTTGTATTTCCAAAAATTTCAGTTCAACGCTAGTTTGTACTACCTGCTGCGGGCAGTGGGGCGGTGGCAAACGGGCTGGGACAAGGGCAGCGTGATAGGGCCCTGGCTGGGTGTAGCAGTATCTGTGGGTATTCTGTGCCTCGCTTTTTTTAGGCTAAAACCGCAGGCTCGGTTTGATCGGCTGGTGGAGGCCATGCTGCTTGCCACGTTTTTGCAGATCACCTGCGCGGCTACCGTACACGCTTGGTACATCACGGTGCCGTTGGTGCTGGGGTTGCTGACGCGCTGGTGGCGGTTTGCCCTTGTGTGGTCGGGCGCGGTGGCGCTGTCGTACAGCCACTACGCCGAGGGGTTGTTTCAGGAAAACTACTGGCTGATTGCTGTAGAGTATGCCATAGTATGGTTCGCGCTGGTGTGGGACATCGCCTCTGTGCGAGGCACTAAAAAGTGCTGACTCCGCCAAACTTTTTGTCCGTCCAACGCTGTCTGGTGATAAAGGCGGCCAGAGGGCTGAACGTGAAATTTTATTCCGGAAACCCAATCGGAACTCATGGGCGAGTGTCAAAGCGCTGATTTTCAATTCGTAATTAAATTCTGGGAACGAGTGTCGATAAAAAATTTGACAAAAGGCTTTGTTGGTATGTTCGGTGCATTGTTACCTTAGCCCCGCCTTAGTGTCCACCACACACTTTATTTTGCCTGACACCAATCTAACGCCCTACCGAATTTAATCCTGCCCAACAGCACTTGCTTTGAGGTTAATGCAGGACTTCCGCGTTTGTTTTTCCCTAAAAACCAAGGATGGTTTTAACACATTTTGTGTGGAGCATATTTTTTCACTAAACTAAACTCATTTTCGTATGAAGTATCTCAACACCCTCGCCAGAGGAGGTTTCGTCGTGGCATTTATGATGCTGCTGTGTAACTTCGCTATGGCACAACGCACCGTAAAAGGTAAGGTCGCAGACGCTGAAAGCGGCGAAGGCCTCATCGGTGCTACCGTCACTGTGGTCGGAACGACACGCGGTGCAACCACTGACATCGATGGCAACTTCTCGGTGGAGGTGCCAGCGGGCAGCACCCAGCTGCGCTTTGCTTACACGGGCTACACCGAGCAGGTGGTCGACCTGACCGCTTCCAACGTAGTGACCATAGCCCTCAAGCCCGGCACCGTGCTGGACGAGGTGGTGGTCATCGGCTACGGCTCCGTGAGAAAGCGGGACGCTACTGGTGCCATGAGCTCTGTGTCGGAGAAGGATTTTAACAAAGGCATCCCCGTGGCACCGGAGCAACTGATTCAGGGCCGCGCGGCTGGCGTGGTGGTCACGAACAGCAGCGGCGAGCCGGGCGCAGGCATCAACGTTCGCATTCGCGGTACGGCCTCTGTGAACGCCAACAACAACCCGCTTTTTGTGGTGGACGGTGTTCCGCTCGATGGCGGCGCGACCAGCGGCAGTTCCAACGTACAGGGCCTTGGCAGCCAAGCGGCCCGCAACCCGCTTAACTTCCTGAACCCAGCCGACATCGCCAGCATCGACATTTTGAAAGATGCTTCTGCAACGGCTATTTACGGCTCACGCGGCGCGAACGGCGTGGTGCTCATCACCACCAAAACTGGCGCAAGCGGAAAGGGTGTTTTGGAGTACGGCTATACGCTGGGCATCAGCACGTTGGCCAATAAGTACGACGTGCTGGACGGCCCAACCTTCTTGGCCGAATGGCAGAAGCTGAATCCCGGCGCTGATCCTAAGGAGGTCAACTTTGGCAGCAACACCAACTGGCAAGATGAAATCACCCGTACAGGCATTTCTCATAGCCACAACCTTGCTTTCGGCAGCGCTGGTCAGGGCGGCGACTATCGCTTCTCGCTTGGCTACCTCGATCAAGATGGTATCATCAATGAGAGCGGCATCAAACGCTTGAGCGGTCGTTTCAACGGCAACAAGAAGTTCATCAATGACCGTTTGAGAATCGGCACGAACATCACCGTTGCGCAAACCCTCGATGCAGGGGCGCCCATCACGGAAACGGCCGGCTACGAAGGCGACGCATGGGCGAATGCGTTGAAAGGAAATCCCACTTGGCCTACCTACAAGGACGGCAAAGTGTTCCAGAGCGGCAAAAACGGTGAGCCAAGCCCTTTGGCGATGATCGAACTTTCCAGCGATGCGACCAACACGATCCGTATGCTTGGCAACTTGAACGCCGAATTTAGCATTACAAAAAACTTGTCATTCAAGACAGTGCTGGGCTTCGACCGCGCCATCTCTTCCCGCAAAAATGCATGGTCGAAAGACCTGATTGCTGGTGATGCCATCGGTG
>JAYSUY010000041.1:0-6699 GCA_043718855.1 Saprospiraceae bacterium
TGCCAGCACGTCGTTGTTGGATGCGTTGACGGCTTTTTCGTAGTAGTTCAGCGCAGTGGAGAAGTCTTTTTTCTCCGAATGGGCATCGCCCAGCGCTCCGTTCCGAACGGCTGCCATGAGATCGCTGGCTGGGCTGCAATCATCCAAGTATTTGATGGCGTTGTCAAAATCGCCCGTCTGGAGGCAACAAATGCCAGCGCAGTAGGCGGCGGTGTTGCCCGCAGGGGTGCCGCTGTAACGATCGGCAAGGGTCTGATAACCGTCGAAACCGCCACCTGGATTTTCAAGAGCGAGTTTGAAGGAGTCGCGCTCAAACATCTGCTCAGCCTGCCACATGGCGGCTACGGCTTCTTTCTGTTTGGGTTCCACGATCATTTTTTTGTAGCCCCACCAGCCAAGAAAAAGCAGCGCGATGCCGCCCAAGATGTAGAGGATGAGGGTTTGATTTTGATCCAAAAAAGATTGGAAATTGAACGATGCGGGTGCGACTTCCTGTGCGGGTGCTGTTGCTTCGGTAGTTTCTGCTGCGACTTTACGTTTAGCCATTTTTAATTTCAGTATTGAGTTGCGGTGTTGATGCTGTCGGAGGTGTGCTGTTCTTGAGTAAAAAACCGGTAGGCAACTGCCCGCCGCCCGCCTCCTCTCCAAAAAGGCAGGCAAAAGTACAAAACCTTCGCGTTTGCGACTGTGTGCGGTTTACTTTTTCTCGGCGCCTCGCTTTTCCGAACAAAACCTTGCGCTTTTGTCCTTGCCCCTCGCCATTTTGCCTTTTGCCTTTTGCTATTTGCTCCTTGCTCCTTGCTTGCCCTTTTGCCCCTTACCGCTCACTACCTTTGCCGCATGGAACCGCACTTGCACAACACGACCCTCGGCCTCAAACTGCCCACCGACCCGCGCTGGGTGGACTTGGCGGAATTTGACCTTGGCGAAATCCTGACTGACCACGCTTACTGCGAACAGAAGGCCGCTACTGCCTGTATCTCGCTCATACAAGCCTACCCGGATCGCATTGATTTGGTGGAAGAACTCGCGCCAGTGGTGACGGAGGAGTGGGGACATTTTCGCATGGTGCTGGCCGAGTTAAAAAAGCGAGACCTCGTGCTGGGCCGCCAGCGGAAGGATGAGTATGTGAATCAACTGCTTGGTTTTCAACGAAAAGGCTTGTCTCGGGAGGAGGCCTTGCTGGAGCGGTTGCTGACTTGTGCGCTCATTGAGGCGCGGAGCTGCGAGCGATTTCGGCTGCTCTCGCTGCACTGCTCCGAGGAGGACCTGCGCGGTTGGTACCACAAATTTATGGTGGCTGAGGCGGGGCATTATCGTTTGTTCCTTGACTTGGCGGAGCAGTATTTTGGCAAAGAAAAAACGCGGGCACGTTGGCAAGAATACTTGCAACACGAGGCGGGCATCATGCAGCAACTGGCACCGAGAGGCGACCGGATGCACTGATTTTTACTTAAAACAGCAGCGGCTTGTTGGCCAACACCACCTGCCACAGCACAGCTACCGCCGCCAATATTGGGTAAAGCCATCCTCGCACCACCTGTTTCAACCGCTGCGGATCAGGCCGAAAGCCCAGATATTCCAGTAGTTCGGTGTAAAAAATCCGCTCCTCAGTCTCCTGTAGGCCGTGTTGCTCGTTCATCAAGCAGCGGCCAAATACCGCAAATTGCAGCATCACCATGCCGTACAGCGGCACCAGCCATTTCCAGTAAAATAAAAAAGGAGCAACCCACGCCAACAGCGTGACAAGGAGGTGCAGCCCAAAAAACAACTTTTTCATAGGCCTACGCAGTCACTTTTTTGCGCACTACCCAGTCCAATTGAGGATCGTCGCCAAGTTGAAAATATTCAGTACCACAGATTTCATAGCCACAGCGCTCGTAGAAGCGCACGGCGGGCGGATTGGCTTGCCATACGCTGAGCCACAGCCAATTGGCTCCTACAGAGCGGGCCTGTTCGTGGGCAAAATCGAGCAGTTTCTCCCCTATACGACGGCCTTGAAATGGAGCATCGACATAAATCCGCTCCACATGTACCGTACGCTCGCCTTCGAGTTCGGGTGGACAGCGGTCGAAGTTTAATTTTAGATAAGCCACCAACTGCCCATCTATGTGGGCCAGCCAAAAAGCGGATTGTGGGTGCGCCATCTCTGCACCAAAGTGTTCGAGCGTGAAGGCTTCGTCGCAGTATATCTTGAAATCGACGGGGTTGTTGAGGTGTTCGTAGGCCTCGCGGAAAGTGCGCTCGGCGAAGGCGAGCAGCACCACTAAGTCGGCGGGCTGAGCGCGGGTGATGGTCAGTGCGTCTTTAATCATGGTGGTGGTTGCATCAAATTCGGGTGCAAGGATAGGGTAGGGGCGGGAAAAAACACAGGGCGAACCGGCATCTTGCCGATTCGCCCTGTTTCATGCCTTGCAAACGCTCGCTGCTTACTTCACGATGGCGATGTTGACTCCCACGATGAGCCGCGAAGGTGTGTTGGCGAACGCGTACTGGTCGCCGAAAAACGAGACGTGGTCGCTCTGGTTGTTGAAGTTGCCCTCGTAGCGGAGGTCGAAGGAGAAGCGACCTGCCCCGATGTTCAAGCCCGCTTGCCAGCCCCAGTTCATCTGCTTGAATCGGGCGGAATAGCCTTTGAAATCGGTCAGTTCGGAGTTGCTGTTGAGGAAAATATGCCCCACGGGGCCGCCCATCACGCGCACCGGGCCAGCCTTGAAACCCACCAACAGCGGCATATCTAAGTACTGGTACTTCTCGTTTTTGATGACCTCGCCGATGTTGTTTTCCTTGATGCGGTAGTCGGTTTTGTTTGAGTTGAACATGAGTTCGGGTTGCAGGAATATTTTTTTCCCGATGCGCACAAACGCACCGAACTGGGTACCGAACTTGAATTTTTCTACCCCAAAATTGAACGTCGTGTCGCCGCTGCCGATGATGATGTCCTGAGGCTTAGCGACTTGTGTGTTCACGCCGCCTTTTAATCCAAAAGAAAACTGGGCATTGGCGATGGTGCCGAGGAGCAGGAAGCAGGAAACAAAAAATAGATTTTTCATACGAAGTGTGTGGATGATGTTTGGTTGTGTTTGAGGCATTAAACGGCTGAGCAGCGGGGCGTTGTCCGGCTTGTCGGCTTTTAACCCGATGCTAACAGAAGGCGTTAGGGAATGATAAATGGCCGCTGGTTACGGCAGAGATGACCTCAAAAACACACAGAGCCCACAAAGCAGATGGCTTTGTGCGCTCTGTGCATTTTTAAGGCCCGGAGATTCAAGATTCAAATGCAACAGCTGTGGGGCTGAGTGGGCAAAACGGGGACTTGAAAATCACTCGCTCCGTAGGCTGTCGATCGGGTTGGTCAGTGCTGCCCGCATACTTTGTGTGCCGACCGTCAGAAATGCAATGGCTACCGCAGCCGCGCCCGCAATGGCAAACATCCACCACGACAAGTCGATGCGATAGGCAAAATCTGCGAGCCAGCGGCTCATGGCCCAGTACGAGATGGGCCACGCCACGAGGAAAGAGACGGCCACGAGTTTCAAAAAATCTTTGGCCAAAAGCCCTGTGATACCGGCTACACTGGCTCCCATCACCTTGCGGATGCCGATTTCCTTCCTGCGCCGCTCAGCGGTGAATGCTGCAAGGCCGAACAAGCCAAGGCAACTGATCAGGATGGCTAAGGTGCTGAAAATGAGCGCAATTTGAGCAGTCCGCTGTTCTGTGCGATAGAGTTTGTCTATGTGTTCATCTAGAAAAACGTACTCGAAAGGCACATTTGGAAGCACTTTGACAGTGGCCGCTTCAAGTTGGCGCATGGTACTCGGCAGGTCCTGCGTCTGCAATTTGACGAGCATAAAACCGGTGCCTTCGGAGGGGAAATTGTGGAAGGCGTAAGGCTCGATGGGCTGGTGGAGCGATGCCGCGTGGAAGTCCTCGGTCACGCCCACCACGAAGGCTGCCGGACCCAGTTGGCATTCGATCCGCTTGCCCAGTGCTTGTTCCGGCGTGAGGCCAAGGTAGGCCACCGCTGCTCGGTTGAGCACCACCTGAGCAGTGG
This sequence comes from Saprospiraceae bacterium, assembly GCA_043718855.1. Taxonomy (GTDB): domain Bacteria; phylum Bacteroidota; class Bacteroidia; order Chitinophagales; family Saprospiraceae; genus M3007. The sequence goes on from JAYSUY010000041.1 coordinate 4,055, forward strand.
TATCGTCGTCGGCTTTTGGCGTAATGGAACGGCCAGCCACGAGCGATATGTCCAGCACTTTTTCAAAATCAGGCCAAGCGCGGCAGGTGGTGAGGGTAGCACCGCCGTTGTCGGTTTCAGAGCGGAGCAGGGTGCGCCCGCTGCCACCGCGACCTGGAAAGGTCTGGCTGAAAGTAGTGGCCTGTACTGCGCTCAACGTACTCACTTCTTGCAACAGTGCCAACCGCTGCGCCTTGTCCTTGGCCGTTTTTACGGTGATGGCCACGACCTGATCTGGCTCAAAACCCAGACTTTTTTGCTGCACGAACTGCATTTGACGGTACAGCACCACCGTGCCAACGATGAGCGCCGTCGCTACTGCAAACTGGGTCACCACCAGCGAGCGGCGCATCCATCCGGCCCCGGTATCAGAGCGAAAAGCGGTTTGCAGCAGGTTTTTGGGCATGAACGACGACAGGAAAAACGCCGGGTACGAGCCAGCGATCAAGGTGACCAGTAGCCCCAAGCCAGCCACACCCAGCAAGATTTCAGGTTGAAAAAACGACGCAAACGGGGTGTTTTTTTCCGTCAAATTATTGAACAACGGCAAAGCCAAACGGAGCAAGCCAAAGGCGAGAAACAAGGAAATGCCTACTAAAACGCCCGTTTCGATGAAAAAACGGGTCGAAAGTTGGCTCCGCGCTGCCCCCAGCGTTTTGCTGATGCCTACTTCACGGAAGCGCAACTGTGAGCGGGCAGTGCTGAGGTTCATGTAGTTGAAACACGCGATGAGCAGCACGGCCAGTGCGAGCCCAGCCAAGATGCCCACTTGCTGTGGGTCGCCTACGCGAGAGGAGTAAGAATTTTGGATGTTGACAGAGCCGAGGTGTACATCGGGTAGGGCCTGCAAGCCGAGCGAAAACCATTTCCGGTCGGGCGGTACATTTTTTTCCACCAAAGCGGCCATCTGTTGCTCCACTTGTTTGGGCGTTGCATCGGGGCGTAGCAGGAGCCAAGTCTCAAAACTGGCGTTGTCCCAAGTGAGGTTTTGCTTGGCCCACTTCACGGAACCGAACGAGCCGATCAGGTCTGCATCGAGTGTGCTGTTGCCCGGCAAATCCTCAAAAACGCCCGTCACTTGCAGCGCATCCATGTTGTCCACCCGGAGGGTTTGGCCCACTGCGGCACTGGTGCCGAAATACCGCTGGGCTACCGAGCGGCTGAGCAAAATGGAGTTGGGTTCAGTCAGGGCCGTCTTTGCATTTCCTGCAAGCATCTGAAAATCAAAGGTTTCCAATAGTCCTGCGTCGGCCCAGTATAGTTTTTGTTCCACAAACTCTTGGTCGCCCACGAAGACGAAAGCCGACTCGCCGAAGTTGTGCAGCAGCAGCCGGGCCGATTGCTCCACCGCTGTGATGTTGTCGCGCATTACTGGAGCCACTGAGTTGGGGCAGGTCGCGTAGGCCTCTTCGGGCACTCCACCTTCGGAGTTTGGGCGGAGCAGCACGCGATAAATGCGGTCGGCTTTTGAGTGGAAACGGTCGAACGAACGCTCGTCACGCACATGGTGCAGCAGCAGTAGCGATACCGCCAAACCGAGTGAGAGCCCCAGCACGTTGAGTGCGGTGAACTGTGGGTTTTTCAGGAGGTTTCGGAAAGCCAGTTTGAAATAGTTGCTCAGCATTTTTTGTAAAATTTTGATTGAACGCACTGGGCTACACCAGCACACTACTGGACATTTTGATTTCACACAACGCCACGACGGCACAACGAATTGACTTTGAGTAATTTAGTCCTATCACCGTCGTGGCGTTGTGGCGTTGTGTGAAAAATGTCTAGTAGCATGCTTACACGAGTTCGCCCAGCATCAGTTTGCGTTGCAGGGCCATCTGGCCTTTTTTGACAAAAGTGATGGGCACAAAGTCCTCGGTGGGCGAGCCGATGTAGTACAGCGTCCAGTCGTCGTCGTATTGCGACAGCATCTGGCGGATACACTCAGCCCGGTCGATCTGTGGGAAGCGACAATCTTCCCAGTAAAACAACTCGACGCGGTAGTGCAACTGCTGTTTCAGGCCGTTGATGGTGACTTCGATTTCGATGTCTTGCTTGCCGGGAAGCGGCGGGATGGGAACTGCGATGTATGCCATGAGCGAGAAAGTTTTATTCTGAACGAAGCGATGTTACTGGATTGGCCAGCGCGGCACGGATGCTCTGAAAACCTACCGTGAGCGCAGCCACAACAAACGTAGCGAGCAGTGCCACCGCGAAGATGCCCCCCCCGACCGAAATGCGATAGGTATAGTCCTGCAACCACCCGTCCATCACCCACCAAGCGAGTGGAGAAGCCAGCGCGAAAGCGATGACAATCAGGCGCGTATATTCTTTGCCGAACAGCCACAGCACTTCAGGTATGCTTGCGCCGAGGGTTTTTCGGATGCCCACCTCCTTACGCTTGCGGGCCACCATGAAGGCCGCCAAACCGTACAGACCGAGGCAGCCGATGAAGATGGCGATGCCTGTGAAGGTGCGCACGAGCCGCAAAATCATGGTTTCGGTTTCCAGAAACTCCCCCAATCGCTCGTCCATAAACTGGTGCTCGTAGAAGTCGTTGGGAAACTGGTTCTCCCAAACAAGTTGTATTTGTTCCAGTACAGGAGCCGGGTTGC
>JAYSUY010000401.1:0-4930 GCA_043718855.1 Saprospiraceae bacterium
CGGAAGGGGAGACGAGGCGCAGCACACGTCTCGGTGTATGTCGTGTCTCCCCTTCCGCCTCGGCGGAGAGGGGTCGGGGGTGGGGTTGACACGGCAAAAAAATTTTCAAAAACAAACACCCAACCCCGGGTTATGCTTTTCAGGCAACCTGTACAAGAGGGTATTCACTACATCCCACTGCCCGCCAACGGCAAGCACAGAAGCCAAAAGACAAGTCACCTCATAACTCATAACTCACACCTCCTCCATCATCACTGCATATTTTTCAAATCAACCGTCACTCATGAAAAAAACATTTACACGCTGCACACTCTCCCTGCTGCTGGGCATCTTCACCCTCGCCGCGCCCACGCTGCTGGCCCAAAACAACGCCGCACTCTCCGTGCAAGGCGTTTTGACCAAATCCGACGGCACAGCCGTAGACGATGGCGAATACGATATGACCTTCAAATTGTGGACATCGCCGGGCGGCGGCCAGGGCTCCATGGAACACAACGAGACCATCCTGAAAGTCCCGACCACCGGCGGCGTTTACAGCGTGGTGCTCGGGCAGCAGGCCGCATTCCCCATCAATGCGCAGTTCCTTGTGCCCTATTACCTCGGCGTGAGCGTCGGCGGCGGTGGCGAACTGTTGCCGCGCCCCCGCCTGACCCATGCGCCTTATGCGCTGGCCTTGTTGGGGCAGAACAATACGTTTCCCAGCACAGGCGCGGTCACAGCAGATGCCATCAATGTCAACGGGGCAGCCAATATTACCGGAGCGGCTACGGCGGCCGCGTTTGTTGCAGCGAGTGGCGCACCAGCCAGCCCCAACGCCGGCAAAGGCTACTCCTTCGGCACCGGCGGAGACATGAACGGCGGCCTGTTTTCGCCTGGCAACGACACGGTATCTGTGTACACCAATGCCGTCGAACGGGTCAGGGTGACGAATAGCCAGGTCGAAATGATATCGGCAGACCTAAAATTAAATTCCGGAAAATCCATCAAATACAGCGACCTGACCGATTGGCGATTAGTGGATGTTGATGACTTCACCAATAGCACCGACGGTTGGAATGCTTATTCTACAGAAAATAATAATGTTGTAATAGCGAATGGCGTGAAATTAATTCAAACAAGCGACTGCTACCCCTTAACGGGCGGCCTCTTGACAAAAAATGACATTGGTTCTGGTGATGTGGATAACCTCGGTCGTTATCATTTAAAAAAAAGTTACGACTTAAATAATACTCCGCATACCAAAATAAAAGTGATTTACACCATTAGTACTTGTAGTAATGGTGGGGCTGAAGATTATTCAGTTTTTAGTCTGGCTGGGGAAGACCTTACTGATTTAGATAATTACGAAAGGTTATTGGAAGATGATACTGATGCAATTGGTAGTAACCGGCAGATAACAAGAGAACTAATACTAAACACTTCATTGAACACATTTGCATTTGGATTTGCATTTAAAGGTTACGAGGATACGGGGACGATCTTCCCAGTCATCTCACCCAGATTCATAGACTGGTCTCTTGACAATATCGAGATTTGGGTAAAATAGGGAGAAATCCAGTTGTTTAAAAAACAGGGTTTCTTGTATTGCTTCACCACTCATCATGCTTTGGTAAATGAAAAATACAAAACACAGCAGGCTCTTCGCCGTGCTGATACTCAGCCTTTGGTCTTTGCCCACCCTTTTTGGGCAAACCCCCAGCCAGCCTTCCGACATCAATTGCTCGCCCGCCACAGGCGGAGGGGTTTTCCCGACTGCCGCCTTTTTTAACTATGGCAGCGGCAGCAAAATGAAAACCAGCGTCCGAAGGATGAAAGTGACCATCGGCCAGATGGTGGTCGGGTATGCGGCCAACGAGGATACCGTCAGCAATTTTGGTTTTTGGACCAGTTTGCTCGTCGCCCCGCAGCCGCCCATGGTCACGGCCACACAGGGCGAACTGGCCGACCGCATCCAAATTTCGTGGAAAGTCAGCGCACTCGGCTCTTTCCCGCTCGGTGGTTTCAAAATTTATCGCGACAGTGTTTTTTTGGCTTTGGTGGACAAAAACACCCGCAACTACAATGATTTCAACATCGTTGCTGGCACCAACTACACCTACTGGGTGCGCGGTGTCAACAATTTTGGCGATGGCCCGGCAGGCACCGCCCTCGGTTTTCAGGTGCCCAACGGCGTAGCCACCGGCTGGGTGCGCACGCTCAACAGCAACCCGGTGCCCAATGCACAGGTCAGTTTAAGCCCGATGCAAGGTTACTCCGCAAGGTTCGGGCAGTTCGATGGGGCCACCGCAACAGCGGAGGCGGCCACCGGATCGCACTTTTTGCCAACAACGGCTGGCGAAGAATGGTCTTTGACTTTTTGGGCTAAAACGCTGAACATCAATGGGGCTGCGAGCATTTTTCAAATGTCGTCTTCCCTACTGGATGTCCAACCCACCTCGACCGGGATCAACATAGTAGTGAACGGAGTAACGCTGGCTGGAGATTTTGTGAGCGGAAACATCGGCGACTGGCACAACGTGGCGCTCACTTTTGGCGCAGACCAATATCGCTTGTACTTAGACGGCACCTTAGTCGGTTTGGAGGCTGGCTCGACGATTTTGGCTTCTCCCGACCTGAGTGTGGGCGAAAACACCCCCAGCACGGGCAGTTGGGATGGTTTTTTGGACGAACTTCGGATTTACCACCGCCGCATCGACGAACTGGAATTGCAGGAGGTGAGGACTGGCACGGCCTCTTCGCTCACCCCGGGCTTGAAGTATTACTGGAAAATGGACGAGGGCGCGGGCACCAAGGCCTTCGACATCCTGCGCAAGAGCCGGATGTTTTTCTGCGGAGCCATTTTTAGCACAGAAGAAGAAGACCGCGCGCCGGTCGCTACGTCTGGCGTGACCAATAGCCAGGGCTATTACCGCATTGAGGGGGTGAACTATGGAGCGGCGGGAACGACCTTTTTGGCTACGCCGAAAAAAGATTTTTACGCACACCGGGCGCTCAAATTTGACCGCAGCGAGGGGGACCACGTCATGCTGCCCGATTTTCCCGTAGCCAACAAGGCCACGCTCGAACTGTGGGTGAACAGTGCCGGGCCTGATGGCACACAGTGCCTGATATCCAAGCAATGGCCCAACAACCATTTCCAACTGATGCTCGCGCCCAATGGCAACACCAGCGATATCAAGTTCTACCTCAGCGGGCAAGAGTATAACTTCGGTCCCCTCGGCTTGGGCTACCAGCACCTGGCCTTCACGCTGGAAACCACCGACAGCGATTTACTCGTGACGGCCTACAAAGACACCACCGCCCTGGGCAGCCATACATTCGGAGGGGTCAGCGGCGACTGGACGGACCCCGGCAGCCACTGGGTATTGGGCGCCCGCGACGGCGGGATCCTCACGGACTTTTATGGCGGCCTGATAGATGAGGTGGCGCTGTACGACACGACGCTCAGTGCAGCCAAAATCTTCGAACACGCCAAAAAGTCGCGCGATATGCAGGGAAAAGGGTTGAGCATCTATTTCCCAATGGACGAAGGCACGGGCAACAAGGTGGGCAACGTCGGCTCGTTTTTTCTGGACGAAAATGGGCGGACGCAGGGCACGGAATGGACCACCCTGGCAGCCAATCAAGTCACCAAACCGCACGAATTTGCCCCCTCGACCCGGCAGGTGACGCTGAACCCCAGCATCACGTCGGTGGACCAGGTGGATTTTGTGGACCGCTCGACGGTGGCGGTTTCGGGTTTTGTGCGGTACGGGGACACCGACTGTTTTGCAAAAGATGTGGAAATTTTGATCAACGGCGAATCGTTCAGCCCCGGCATTTTCACGGATTCGACCGGTAGGTTCATCATTGATATCGAGCCGGGCGCCAGCATGACTTTGAAGGCAAAATTCAAAAACCACGAGTTTTTGCCCGCTGAAATTGACGTAAAAAACGTGACCAGCCCGGTCGCTGGGCTGGTTTTTACCGATATCACCACCCGCTCCATCACGGGGCAAGTGTCGGGTGGCACTTGCAAGAAGTCAATTCTGAACCAGCCCGGCACACCCACTGGCACCCCGTGCAGGGTAACCGTGAGGGAGATTGGCGGATGTTTCACCACATGGTACGACTTTGGGCTGGGCGAAGAAGCGGGCTTTTACTCATTTGACAACCTGCCGCCGGTTGAATTTACCGTCTCGATAAGATTTCCCACCGACGCCGCTGTAGATAAGGCTTTCCAGGTGCAGGGCGGGCAGCAAATTGACTTGACCGAGCAGCAGGACACGGTGGTCAACTTCACCTACTTCGCACCGCCGATCGTGACCGTCACGGCTGGCCTCGATTCCATCAGCCCAACGTGCAACAAAATCGTGCTGGAACAATTCAGCACCCGAACGATTGAAATGCAGGTACTTGAAACCTACCCCTACGACCCGGTGCCGGGCTGCCCGGTGGATACGGCTGCTTTGGAGATCATCAACGGTTTTGCAGAAACGGTGGTCAACACGACCATCAGCAAGGGCAAAAGAGTGTACACGTTTGTGGTGGGGAAGCCGAATGGCGCGTCGCCGTTTGAAAAAACCCTGCAAATCGTGGCAAAAACCTTGAAAGGCACAGAAAGCAGTTTTGCCAAACAGGGCATCGTCACGGGCATCAGCAAGAAGTTCAACACGTTCACCACAAAGTCGCCACAAACGCCCACCCTCGTTTTGCACGACCCGCCGGGCGACGGCAGTTATTCGTTTTTGGAAAAAGGCCAGACCATTTGCAACACCACCACTTTGAGCATGGAGGGTGAGTTTGGGTCGGGCCTCGGCGCAGAACTGTTTCTCGGCGTAAATGTCGAAACAGCGGTCGGGATCGGCGCCGAGGTGACCACCACCACGACGTACAGCGCCAACGAAGGTTTTGAAGGAACCCTGACCGTGGCGAAAACCAGCGCAAATTC